>JAGCTY010000096.1 GCA_017963105.1 Lentisphaeria bacterium | reverse complement strand
GATGTAGCCGGGAGCGACCGCGTTCACCATGATGTTGCGGCTGCCGAGTTCCTTCGCCACGGACTTCGTGACGCCGATGACGCCGGCTTTGGAGGCGGAGTAGTTGACCTGTCCGGCGTTTCCGGCACGGCCGACCACGCTGGAGATGTTCACGATCTTGCCGTAGCGGGCCTTCATCATGGGACGGATGGCCGCCTTGATGAAGTTGTACGTGCCTTTCAGGTTGACGGCGATCACGGCGTCCCAGTCGGCCTCGCTCATGCGCATGAGCAGGTTGTCCTTGGTGATGCCGGCGCAGTTCACGAGGATGTCCAGGCGACCGAACTTGTCCATGACCGTCTTGATCGACGCTTCGGCGTCTTCGAACTTCGCCACGTTCGCAGCGATGGCGATGGCGTCGATGCCCTGCGCGCGGAATTCCGCCACGGTCTTGTCCGCCGTTTCCTGCATGATGTCCACGACGGCGAGCTTCGCGCCTTCCTTCGCCAGACGTTCGCAGATCGCGCGTCCGATGCCGCGGGCTCCCCCGGTCACCAGCGCCACTCTGTTTTCGAGTTGACTCATTGTGTTTCTCCTGATTCGGGTTCAATATGTATTATGGGTTGTGTCTGTCTCAAATAAAATAAGGAACTCAGGCGTCCGCAAGTCCGTCCGCGCCGGAGACGTTGTGCAGGGCCGCACCCGGCAGGATCTTCCGCACCAGGCCGGTCAGGACCGTACCCGGTCCGAACTCCACGAACCGTTCCGCGCCGAAGCGTTCGGCCATCACGCGCACGCAGGTGTCCCAGCGGACGCTGCCGGCAACCTGGGAAACCAGGTTCGCGCGAATCTTCGCCGGATCGGATTCGGGTTCGCCCGTGAAATTCTGGAGCACGGGGAATTTCGGCGCGTTCATCGGAGTGGCGTCCAGCACCGGCGCCAGAGCGGCGCCCGCGGATGCCATCATGCGGCTGTGGAAGGCTCCCGCCACGTTCAACGGCAGGGCGCGCTTTACGCCGCGTTCCTTCAGAATGCCGCACGCCTTCAGCACCAGGTCCTTCACGCCGCTGATCACGATCTGGCCCGGCGAATTGTAGTTCGCCACGTCGATGCCGCATTCCGCGCAGACGTCCGCAATCACCGCCGGGTCGCCGCCGATGATGGCGGCCATGCCGCCCTCGGCCTCATGACAGGCCGCGTCCATCAGGGCAGCGCGCTTCGCAACGAGTTTCAGCCCGTCTTCGAACGTGAACGTCCCGGCGGACGCGAACGCCGCGTATTCGCCGAGGCTCAGACCGCCCGCGGCCACGGCTTCTTCGCCGGGATTGCGTTCCAGCCAGGCGGCCAGACAGGCCATGCTGGTGGTATAGATCGCAGGCTGGCAGTTCGCCGTCGCGGTCAGGTCGGATTCCGGCCCTTCGAAGCAAAGGCTGGAGAGGCTGCGGCCGAGCACGGCGTCAGCGCGGTCGAAAACCGCTTTCGCCGCGGGCGACGTCCCGTAAAGGTCTTTCCCCATGCCGACGGCCTGGGCGCCCTGCCCCGAGAATAAAAACGCTGTTTTCAATGTCGTTGTCCTTTCGTGAATGATGCCTGCCACAAGAAATCTCTAAGCATTTTCGAAAAAAAGCAGGCTTAATAAAATACCACATTTTTCCGAAAATGCAAATGCAGGAGACAAAGTCTCCACTGCGGCAGCGCATTGCTTCGCAACGGCGAGGAGGGGGAAAGCCGTATCCGGCACGGACTCTCAGGGCATCAGGCGAGCGCCGCCCGAAGCATCTCTTCCGACACCGGGCCCGGACGCAGAATGCTCCATGCGCCGTCGCGTTCGACTTTGATCACGGTCGACGCCGCGGAATCCGGCGGGATCGGGCCGCCGTCCAGCACGCCGTCGGGCGGGATCGCGAGCGACTTCAGCGCCTCGTCCGGGGTATGCGCCGGAGGCTGTCCGGAAAGATTCGCGCTGGTCGAGGCGAGCGGACGCCCGTAGGCTTTCAGCAGACGCAGCAGCGCGGGATGGTCCGGGATGCGGAATCCGGTGAACGCTTCTCCGTCCGGCACGATCAGGGTCACGGGGCCGGGGCAGAACGCCGCCGCAAAACGTTTCGCGATCTCCGGCATGGCGGGAAACGCCGCTTCCGCGGCCTCGCGCGAGGCGAAAAAGAGCGTGAGGAGTTTGGACGCGGGACGCCGTTTCATTTCATAGATTCTCGCGCGGGCAGCCTCGTGCGCGGCGTCGCAGACCAGTCCGTAGACGGTCTCGGTCGGGACAAGCAGCACGCCGTCCTCGCGACGCAGGACGTCGCAGAACAACACGGCGGCGGACGCGTCGGCACAGGGGATCCGATCCATGGGAAATTACTCGGAGTAAATATAAATCACTTCGCCGTCGCGGCACAGATGGTATTGCTCGCGGGCGACTTTCTCGACGGCGGAGGCGTTATGCTGGAGGTCGTGGACTTCCTGCTGAATCGTGAGGTATTCCGCTTTCACGCGGTCCAGGTCGGCCTGAAGGGTCTCCACTTCCTGTTCGGTCTGCCTGTACTTCCGGTATGCGGGCAGCACGAGGAGGCCGGAGATGATCAGCACCAGCGCCAAAAGAAGATAAACAAGACTTGTCAGGACTTTTCCCATTCTTTCACCTCGATATTACACTAATATAGCACATCATCCGCGAATTACAACAAAAAAAAGCAAAAAAAATCCGCCCCCGAAGGGGCGGACAGGGAATTCATTTGGGCCCGGCCGGAGTCGGGCAATGTTCGGCACATCAGCTATGTGTCCGAGCGCAGCCGGACACTACTTCAGCACACTCCGTGTGTCAGCCGAGCTTGGCGACGCTTTCGTCGATCTTCTTCTTGATCGTCTCGAAAGCGGCCTGGTTCTGAAGCTGTTCGAGCGTGTTCAGGGCGTTTCTGAACTTGGTGCGCTCGACGACTTCGTCGCCGATGGTCACGCAGATCGTGCCGTCCTGTTCGGGGCGGGACGAGAACGCGGCGTCCATGTCGACTTTGTCCGTGTAGCCTTTGCTCCGGACGTACTCGGAGATCATGCCGATGAGGAGCTGGCCGGGGCAGTTGTCCTGCTTGGCGCAGATCGTGACGGTGATCATGAAGCGTTCCGGAGCGGTGCCGCGCATGATCGGGATCTTGGCGTCGAAGATCTGGCTGCGGTTCTGGTAGACCGTGTGGAGCAGGTGGTGCGCCTCGTGGGAACCGGGCTTGCCGCCGATGTGGTCCTTGTAGCACTGGTCGACCAGGAAGTTGTCCTGGCTCTTCTGGACCTGCTGGGACTTGTCGGCCGCGTAGAGGCCCTGCTGGCGCTGGATGCGGATCGCGTCCGTGACGCCGACGGGCTGGCCGCCGCCGGAGATGCAGCCGCCGGGGCAGGCCATGACTTCGACGAAGTCGTAGTGGGCCTTGCCGGAACGGACGTCGTTGATGAGGCGCTTGGCGTTGGCGAGGCCGTGGACGACCGCCACATGGATTTCCTTGCCGGCCGCGGTCACGGTGGCTTCCTTGAGGGTGTTCATGCCGCGGACGGCCTTGAAGTCGACGGAGGCGAGCGGCTTGCCTTCGAGCTTTTCGACGGCATAACGGAGCGCGGCTTCCATGACGCCGCCGGACGCGCCGAAGATGACGCCGCCGCCGGTGGCGAATCCCATGGGCATGTCGAACGCTTCGGGCTGGAGCTCATTGAGCTTGATGCCGAGCGAGTTGATCATGCGCTGGACTTCGCTGGTGGTCACGACGATGTCGACTTCCTGCTTGCCGTCGACGTTGAACTTCGGCAGCTGGGCTTCGAATTTCTTCGCCGTGCAGGGCATGATGGAGACGACCACGAGGTCTTCGCGCTTGCAGCCGAGCTGTTCGGGCAGGACCTTCTTGGCAATGGAGCCGAACATGGCCTGCGGGGAACGGCAGCTGGAGATATGCGGAATCATTTCGGGGAAGTAGATTTCGGCGAACTTGACCCAGGCGGGGCAGCAGCTGGTGAACATCGGGAGCGTGCCGCCGTTTGCGATGCGGTCGATGAGCTCGGTGGCTTCCTCGAAGATGGTCATATCGGCGGAGAAGCTGGTGTCGTAGACGTGCTTGAAGCCCATGAGCTTCAGGGCCGCGACGAGCTTGCCGGCCACGTTCTCGCCCGGCTTCGCGCCGAAGTATTCGCCCAGCGCCACGCGGACGGCCGGGGCGATCTGGACCACGACGGTCTTGCTCGGGTCGTACAGGGCGTCCCACACGCGGTTGCGGTCCTGCTTCGGCACGATCGCGCCGGTGGGGCAGACGGCGGCGCACTGGCCGCAGTTCACGCACTCGACCGCGCCGAGGGACGCGCCGAAGGCCGGGGCCACGCGGGCGTTCGAGCCGCGGTTCGAGAAGTCGATCGCGCCGATGCCCTGGATTTCGGAGCAGACGCGCACGCAGTCGCCGCAGAGCACGCACTTGTTCGGGTCGCGGACGAGCGACGGGGAGGAGAAGTCGATCGGGTCGTCCTTCTTCACGGATTTGAAACGGATGTCCTGGACGCCGAGCTGGTAGGCGATGCGCTGCAGGGTGCAGTTCTCGTTGCGGGCGCAGGTCGGGCATTCGCGGTTGTGGTTGGCGAGCAGGAGTTCCACGCTGATCTTGCGCATGTCGCGGATTTCCTTGGTG
>JAGCTY010000006.1 GCA_017963105.1 Lentisphaeria bacterium | reverse complement strand
CAACCTCGGCGCGCCGTTCACCCGGCGGATCTCGCGCGAATGGTTCCTTGATCCCCGTCCGATCGAGCCGAAAGACGAAAACCTCGGCGAGTATCTGGACGGTCCGGACTGGCGCGAAAAGCGGAAAAAAACGCAATGAGGTAATCGGACATCCCGTTCGACAAGCGAAATCGTGAGACGATAACATCAAGGGTATCTCGGAAAATTCGATCGGATGGATTTTCAGCGTATGGGCAAACCGGCCAATACAGGAAGATTTGAGTGCGGATGTCTGAAGGCAACCACCGAAAATCTTACCGGTTGGACTTTATCCAGACGCGAAAAGCCGCCGAAGACCAATTTTTAGAGGTGCCCGCAACATAACACCCGAAAGGAATCTCCATCATGAGTCTGCAAACCATCGAATACCGCGGCTGGAAAGACTGCCTCCTCCTCGACAACGGCGACATCGAACTCGTCGTCTCCGTCGGCCTCGGCCCCCGCGTCCTCTCGTTCAAGAGCAAAAAGGGCGCGAACTTCTTCAAGAACTTCGACGACCAGATGGCGAACATCTCGCAGGACACCTGGCAGAGCTACGGCGGACACCGCCTGTGGCACGCGCCGGAAGTCTGGACGCGCACCTATTACCCGGACGTTCAGCCTGTCAAGTATACGTGGGAAGAGAATTGCCGCATGGTCTTCGGCGGGCTCGATGTCCCGTGTTCCCGCCTCACGCTCACCTGCGAGACCGAGACCACGTCCCGCCTCCAGAAGGAAATCGTGATCGACTTCCCGGATTCCGGCACGCTCGTGAAACTCACGCACCGCATCTACAACCGCGGCCCGTGGGCTGCCCAGTTCGCTCCGTGGGCGCTCTCCGTCATGGCTCCCGGCGGCACGGTCATCGTCCCGCAGGAACCTTTCGTGCCGCACGGCCCCGGCGAAGGCCAGTCCTTCGCGGCCGGACGCGCGATCGTGCTGTGGCAGTTCACGAACATGGCCGATCCGCGGTTCGTCTGGGGCAAGCGCTTCATCCGCATGAGCCAGGACGACGCGTATCCGACCAAGCAGAAGTTCGGCGGCATGATCAAGCCCGGCTGGGCCGCCTACGACTTCGGCTCCGAGCTCTTCATCAAGCGTTTCGCCTTCTTCCCCGGCGCGAACTACCCGGACTACGGCTGCAATGCCGAGTTCTACACCGAGCCCGGAATGCTCGAGATCGAATCCCTCGGCCCGGAAGCACCGGTCGAACCCGGCGATTTCGCCGAGCACATCGAGACCTGGCAGATCGAGCAGGTCGCGGCGTCCAAGGACGACGACACGCTCGCCGAACAGCTCAAGCCGTTCGGGTTCTGAGCTCGTTTCTTTCCCGCGGATGCGAAACCGTCTTTCCCTCTGATTGACGTTTCCGCCCATCGGGGAAAACAAGCTGGAGAAAACGGCCTGTCGCCTCAGATGTTTTCATTGGCGGGGCCCGTGAGAAAAACCTCATGGGTCCCGCCTCATTTTGCGCCTTTTCCCCGGCTTGAGGGGAAAAAAGCCTCTCCGACGGTTTTCGACAAAAAGTCAACGTGCCGCCGATGCTGTCACCGATGCCGTATCCGGCGCTGCTTCGTTCCTGTTTTGTTTCCCGCAGCGACACGGAAGGATGACGGAATCGGGGCTCCTGCCTGATTCATCGCGAGAAGTTCGAACGGTTTTTCCCTCAGGTCGTAAAACGCGACATCAGACTGCGATTCGTCGCTCGAACGTTATTTGACCTCAAAGCACATTCCCAGATTCGGGAGGTGAATGATCGTTTGTCTGACTCTTTCCTCCGTTGCTGCTTCCACTGCCTTGCGATAACAGCGCAACTGACCGGCACAGTCCGCGGCATACTTTTCGGCATCGAGTGCATTCGGATGTGTCTTGTGGTCGATGATCACATAGCCATCCTGCAGCTCCAGCAACATGTCGATGAATCCCTGATAGAGCGTTCCGTTTTCATCGTGATATGTCATCGGAACCTCGCAGCTGATCTTTGCCTCCGGGTATTTTTCAGCGATCCAGCGGTAAAGGTTGTCCGTGCATTCGATCAGCGCTTCCGGGGATACGGCCTTTTCCACGGTCCATCTTTTCAGGATTCTTTCCGCGATTTCGCGGCGGTTCCGCTGCGGATTCAATGCGATAAAGTTATGGAACGCGTTGCCGAGGAGACTGTACTTTTCATCCTCACACTGGACGGTGTTCCGGTAATCCCATCGGCAAAGCAGAGTTGCTGTGCCGTCCTCGCAACTTGTCGTGCTGGGCGACAGGCGTGCCGGGACAGCCCGAACTCCTGAAATGTCACGTTGCTTATCGGCAAAGACCGGCGGGGACGGAAGGGGCTCAATTCTCTCGGATGGAGAGAATGATTTTGTTTCCAGTTCGAAATGATCTGTCCCGACTTCCAGCTCGGCTCCGGCTTCTTCCGGGAATTTCAGCAACGGAACAGGAGAAAGAGAATCCAGCCATGCGGTCAGCAGGGTGTTGGAGGCGTTCGGGTTCTGTTGTATTTCGGCCTTCGTCGGAGCCTTGCTGTTCAATGCGAAGATCACCTGATCGCGGGCCCGTGTCAGGCCCACATACAACAGACGTTTTCCTTCTTCCCGTTCCTGCTGCTCGGCAAGACGCTGAATCGGATTGTCGGAAAGAGCACGATCCAATGCATCCAGTTTTCTGCTGTTTCCAAAGGGCCACGGCCAATAGTGAATCGTTCTGTCTTTCAGGGGACAGTTCATATCGAAGGATTCCGCCTGATTGACGCGAATGTCGAATGCTCCGCTTTTGCCTTCCGCATCCAGGGAGCCCAATATCACGATCGGCCATTCAAGCCCCTTGGATTTATGATAGGTCATCACGTTGACGGTTTTCGGACCGAATCCGGCCGCCTGCTGGGCATCCATGTCATGAAGCGCGGCGACAAAACCGGACGGCGTCGCGGCACTGCGGTTCACAAGGGCCTGATTCATATAATCGGTACAGCATTTTCGCAATGCGTCCATATTGCTCATCCTGCTGTCGGGCGATTTCATCGCGGAAACTTTCCTGTCAAGATCCAAAGCGGCAATCACATATTCCAGGATTTCCATCGGAGTGGCATCGGCTTTCTGCTTGAGTTTTTTGAGGAAAGCGATATTCCGGATTTCAGCAAGGAAATCCGCGCCCCGATCTTTTTCGCTCAATGCAAGCCAGGCGGCCTTTGCCTTATGAAGTCTGTTCAGCCAGTCCGGGGTTTCTCCGTAGAGCGCCAGCAGGGTCGCAAGAGCCACGGTGTCGTTTTCGTCGATGCAGTAACGGAAGGCGGACATAACCAGCTGGCATTCGACAGTATCCAGAAGAGAACCGGAAGGGGCGGAAGCCGGGATGTTCCATTCCGCCAGAGCTTTTGTCAGGTTGTCGCACTCGTCGTTGCTGCGGAAAAGGACACAGATTTTGTCCGGCTCTACGCCCCCGCGGATCAGTTCCGCGATTCCGGCCGCAAGCGATTTCATGCGCTCGCCTTTGTTGCCGCCGTTGAGGCGCCATGCCCCGATGGTCCCGCCGACTGCTTCCTCTTTTCGTTTTTCGGGAACGCCAAGCATTACGTCCCGGGGATCCATGGACGAAAACGCCCTGGTAAATATTGCATTGGAAAGCTTGATGAGTTTTTCCCTCGAACGCCATGAATGCGGAAGCTGTTCCTGATCGGTTATTCCGGCTGCGACAGCCTTCATCAGTTCCGGGTCCGTACCGCGGAAGGCGTAAATCGCCTGTTTCGGGTCGCCCACCCAGATCGAACCTTTGGCGGAGCATTCATTCAGTTTCAGGAAGAGAGCCAGTTGAATCGGGCTGGTGTCCTGGAACTCGTCCACCATGATTTGGGAAAGACGCTCTTTCATCAGCTCCACAAAATGCGGATTGTTCTCCAGCAGATTCAGGATATTGCATTCCTGATCGACAAAGTCCAGCAGTCCGAAATCCTTCTTGTACCGATCATACGCCTCAAGAGAAGCTCCGGCACAGGCAAAAACGCCATGGATCATGGCGCACATGTCCCCGTAAAGCTCCCTGCTGCATAACAAATCCCGTTCGATATCACGGAAGATTTTGATTGGGAAATCCTTGTCTTTGGTTTTCGCGTAATCGGCTTTCGCCAGTTTTGCGGCATTTTCCCAAGTCGGGAAACGCAGGAACGATCCGATGTTTTCCACGGTGGTTTTTGTCGCACCGCCCTGTGCGGAGTAATGCTCGTAAGGCTCGATTTGTTTTCTGATGTCGTTCAGCGAAAGGTCGACCGTTGCGGGAAATACATCTTTCAGGGCTTCTGCCGATTTTTGAGCGCAGAATTCCAGCATCGCTTTATCAAGTCCGTTGCTTCGGGCGAGGTCCAGGACCGTCCGGACATCGTTTTTCCAATCGTGGGTTTTTCCGAATGCATTGTCTTTGATCGGGCTCAGGGAAAGCCTGTAGGCCACTCTGTCCAATTCTTCGGCATATTGCTCCATGACCTCACTTGTAGCCGCACTGAAAATGAGATCGGCATTCTCATCCGGCAGGACATCCAGTGCGGGAGAAAGCCCGGCTTCGATGGCGTATTCGTTCAGAAGCCTGTTGCAGATCCCGTTCACGGTTCCGATCAGCCCGTCAAAAACCCGCGAGGCAAGCTCCGTCCTGTCTTCCTCCAGCAGTTTCTTACGGATACGGGATTGAAGTTCGGCTGCGGCTTTGACCGTAAATGTGGTTGCAAGCAGGCCTTCCGGCTGAGTTCCGGCTTTGATGCAGTCACTCAGATTATCCATCAGCCGGTAGGTTTTTCCGGACCCGGCACTTGCTTTGATCATTTTAATCGTATTCATGCTATCAGTCCTCCGTTATCGCGCAAATCGCCGCATAGTCGCAGAATGCACATTCGGCTGTCAATGGCAGCGCTGAAGTCGAATTCCGTAAATCGCTTTCCTCTTCGATGCCGCGGGCAAGTTCACCGGAATGGATTTCGGAAAACCTCTGTTCCCATGCTTTCCTTGCATTGTTCCAGAGCTCGGTCCAATCCGTTCCTGCGGCAGAAACCAGCTGTTTCCGGGGGAACAGGAAATAGGCGCATCGGACATCGAGGTCATCGGAATCCAGCAGCCATGAATAGGTGGCAAGCTGAAGAGCCTTGTTGTCATCGATAAGCTTTTTGTAATGGGAAGACGTGGACCATTTCATGTCGATCACGAACTTGTTGCCGTCGGCATCTTCCAGATAGATATCGGAATACCCGATGAAATCCAGTCCGTCAAAGGTGCCTTGAAGCTTCTTTTCATTGCCCCTTACGAAAAGGTTTCTGCGGTTGATTTCCTCCACCAGCACTTTCACCGCATCCACAAGCGTTGTGCGGATCCTTTTCCGTTCCACGCTTCGAGCATCCGGCATAAGTTCCGCCGCCATGGACGGCAGCAGCTGATCGAATTTCGTTTCCGCATCCCGGACGGCTTCTTCGACGGTCAGAGTTTCTTTGCCTTCGTAAATCTCCTCGATGACCTTGTGAGCCAGGGTTCCGAGCATTTGAGGCCCGGTTGGAACATTCATTGCAGGGGGCGCCTTCAGATCGAGATAGTTCTGCAGGAACCACTGGAACGGACATGAGATGAGCGTTTTCATCTGCGAATAGGAAAGACGGTATGTCGGGCGTATGGCGTTCGCCTCGATTCCCGTCCTGACTGCCGGTTCGAAGAGAGGCTGTTTTTCCAATGCGAGGCTTCGTCCGGCCAGATTCCATTTTCCCTCGGAATCGGTCAATTTTTCCTGTTTGATGATTTCTTCATCCGGGATTCCCAGTTCATCCTTGAACGGATGGGGAAATGCCTCCTCGCCATTCATCATCAGAGGGACGAAAAAGATGATATTCTTCCTTGCATGGTTCAGCGCATTGTGCCAGGAAAGGTTTTCCAGTTTTCTCGCCGCCACACGATCATATCCGGGCATTACGGAGATTTCATCGGCGGTCCAATTGGTATTGTTCGTTGCTCCGGTGTCGACGAAATTCCACCAGAGAACGGTGTCGAAATCCCGTTCGATCATGCCGGGATTGGTAAATACGGCGAAATCCGTGCGATCCTGACCCTCCTGATTTCCGGTTGTCCCCGTACTTATGATGGAGTCCAGCATGCGGGCAAGTTCCATCTGCCTGATCCGATCTCTTCCGGCAACGATTTTCTTCAGCGTTCTGGTGTGTTCGACCACCAGCGCAAGCCCGCGATGCTGTTCGATATTCAGGTCGGCAAGCCGTTTGATCAGAAAATCACAATGGGCGGCAATGCTCTCCGCAGGAGTTTCCTTTTCCGCGCGGAAGCAATTGTTCTCCAGCATGGTCCATACGTCAGCAACCTTTTTGAACTCAGGATTCCGTGAATCGGTCTTTCCGTCTTTGCCGAAAACTCTTTTGACGCTTTCCCATGCTTCATTCCACGCTTCGCCGCCGTGTCCCGGTTCCTTCTGAAGCGCTTTGGTCAGTTTTTCTGCGAGGATATCGGGAATCGGGGTCAACGGAAGGAGCAGCAGTTCCAGAAAACGCTGGGGATTGAACGGCTTCCACAGGGTGTCCAGCCACAACGGCAGGATTTGCAGCGACTCGCGCCACCGGGATTTTTCCGCAAAATTCAGCCTCCCGATACCACTCCGCTGAAGCGCTCCATCCAGGACGGAAGAATTCCCTTCGCAGATGATCGCGGTTCTCCTGTTGTCGCCGGCGGAAAGGAAACGGGCGCATTCCGTGCCGAGGACAAACTCATTGGATCCTTCGATCAGAAACTTTTCAGGGGTGCATCGTTCCGTTTTTTCCGGGTCATGGACACGCATGCCGGACCGCCGGAGCTGCTCGATCACTTGTTTCCATAGACAGGGCAAATGATCAGGTGGTTCCTGCAAAAGGAGTACGTCGTCGAAATGATAATCCTGCAATTCGGTCAGAACTCTTTTCATCCGGTCCGGGATTCCCGGCGAGAGCGGTCCCGGGTCGGCTTCCAGTGCGGACAGCGCTTTCAATCGTTCCGATCCGCCGGACTTCCCATCCCAGCCGTTTCCCATGAGATCATCCCGCCAGGCCAGCATCTGTTTGGCCGTAGACCATGAATCCGTTTCAAACGAAGCCCTGCACCACGCCGGATCAACACGACAGATTTTCTGCATGTATTCATTGATCCGTTCCGGCGCAGGAGTCTGTACGCCGTCCAGTCCTGTGTGACTTTCCAGCCAGGCAAGGAAACGCAGGGGTCCCATCGTGATTTCGCCCAGAGATGCCGTTTTTGACGACCACTCAGCTCCATCTGAAAACATGCCGAATGTGATTTGCATAATACCTCGTGTTTTGATTGTGAAGACCTGGATAAATACCGCTATTCGTATTTCGAACCGTCAGGGAATCGTGGTCATGACGGAAAAGAGCGCGGTCAGATAACGAAGCGCAGATCCGTATGGCGACTCGAAGGCTTCATTGTTTGTTGCGTATTCCGCAATTATGAAATCGGCGAAATTCTCCCCGGCTTCGATGATTTCCTTCACACTCTTCCTGAACACCACCCATCCGTTCGGCTCTTCAGGCTCCTCGTCTTCCAGCCTGTCGAAGAAGAGCATTTCGGATGAGTCGTCGTCGTAATAGACTTCACCCGCTGCTTCGAAGTCCCATAATTCGGTATCATCGGGAGGAATTGAGCAGGGCGGATGTGCCATCACCCGGTTTGCGGTGATTCTGCGAATGTCGACGTAACGGACTTGTTTTTTCTTTTTCGTTTTAGTGGCCATGTCGATTCTCCTTGTCGTATTATTTCATGGTAGGGTTCAGAATTGGCGGGGGCTGAGTTGTTCCGGAGCGGGAGCCGGTCGATGTCGAGGTTCCCACGGCGCGCCCCTGCGCATCACGGTAGGTCGTGCGGTTTCCGGTCGTGGTCGAAGACCCCGCGGATGCTCCCGTTGCATCACGGTAGGTTGTTCTGTTCCCGTTCGTGGTGGCCGTGCCTGTTGTCCTGCCGCGGCTGTCGCGAAACGTAGTCCTGTTCCCGCTCTCTGTGGCCGTTCCTGCGGCCTTCCCCGTGGCATCGCGGTAAGTGGTCTTGTTGCCGCTCGTGGTGGCGGTGCCGGTCACTTTGCCGCGGGCATCACGATAGACGGTTCTGTTTCCGTCTGTCGTGGCGGTCCCGACGACCTTGCCATGGGCATCGCGGATGGTTTCGTGTTCGGCGCAGAACGCAACAGCGGTCAGCAGAAAGATCGACAGAGCCAGTATTCGATTCATTGTTTGCTCCTCAGCAGTTCAAGTTCATTTTCGATTTCTTCCAGGCGATCCTGGATCTGGAGTCCATAGATTGTTTCACCCACGAGGCAATCCTCCTCGTCCATCGTGATGCGGTCATACCCGATGTCATCCCGAAGGCTGTCAAGCTCGGCGTCCAGGACTTCATACTCTTTTTCGAGTTTGTCGATTTGCCGTTGTCTCCATATCCGGTTTGCCCTCTGGGAGATTGTTTCTTCCGGGGTGTCTTCGAGCTCATCGTCGAGGACATCATCGAGGTCATCATCGACTTCATCTCCGGGGGCATCGCCGAGGTCCGCACCGGCGTCGGAATCGCAGGCCATTGCGGGGACAGAAAGAACATCGAAGCAGTTTCCGCATACGAACTCATTCGTTCCCGGAACGGTTCTGAACGTGTCCAATGGGGCAAACCTGCCGCATTTTTCGCATTTCATATTCATCGGAGTCTCCGTCTTCGAGGTTAATATATCATCCTACACACGTTTTTCAAACGTGAATGCATAACTTTCCGAAACACACTATTTCCTTTCTCCTTTCGACGTTTTTCTGTTCTCTCCATCGAAATCCCCGAATCTTGCCGCGAGTTCGAACAGGAGCAGAATGATGATCCAGAAAATGAGCGCCCCCAATACCGCGCCGTCGACAGAGTGAACGACGCACATGCGGGCGAGCGCCAGAAAGGCGGCGATCAGGGGGAAAAGAGAGTTGAATCCCGCAATGAGAAACAAGATCAGAAAGATTGTTCCCATGACAGACCAGCCGCAGAGATAGAAGATGAACATCGGAATGCCCGTGGCCATGATGGCCCAACCATTCCCGCCGCCCAATGGAATATATTTGTCATTCATTTTACGTTTCCTTTCCTCTGATTCAGTTTTCGGACGCGAAGATAAAGAACGCCACCCACAGGATCTGAAGCAATACGAACGTGCCGGTGGCCGGCAGCTCATATCCGGAGAAAACGGACGTGCTCTTCAGAGCATAAAATGCTCCTGTCATGACGATAAAACCGAACAGCCCGAACCAGCCCCGGAGAGTCTTTCCGTTGCGTTCTTCGCCGCGGTCGTAATGCCCGTTGAGCTCCTGCATTTCTCTCTCGTCTTTGTTTTGGAGCGGCCTGACCTGCGATGCGGGACGAGGTTCCCGGTCCCGCTTCTGCGTTTTCGGAAGAACGGGGGCCTCGGTTTTCTGCGGGACTTCGACCGGGGTCTTCTCCGTCCGGACGAGTTGCGGCTCATATTCCGCAGGCTTGTCATCCTTGGGGGCCGGAGCCGGCGTATCAGTCTGAATGGCCTCCAGAATCCGCGGAACGAGGAAAGTACGGCGTTCCCCGCGCAGGGTGCAGTAGCCCTTCAAATACCAGACGAAATCTTTTTCCTCCAGCGAATCGGGCCGGACAAGGCGAACGGTTTCTTCCCCGTCCCGGTTCGTATAGCGAATTCTCACCAGAAATCCCCGGCCGATGGCATTTTTCAACGTGTTCAGCACATCATATTCATCCTGGGGCACGGGGACAGATGTCTCCTGCTTTTCTTCGTGTGAAACCTTCGTCCAACCGCCGAGCCGGAAGAGGGAATCGAATTCGGTGGCCAGCGGCGTATCCGGCCGAACCGGAGCAAGTTTGAATTCATCAAATTCGGAATCGGACGCGAGCAGATATCCGGCAGAGGACTCCGGAATCTCGTTCCATTGATCCAGCCATGCGGTTTTCTTCACGTCGTCTTTCGTGCGATAATACGCCAGGCGGCCGGTGTCGATTTCATCCTCGATATCGACGGCCTTTGTCTCGTCGAAGTCGCAATCCAGCGGGGACGGATAAAGCTCATCGAGCGCAGGCACGAGCGAATCGGGATCGCCGAAGAAGCGAAGTTTGTCGGCAACTCTGTCCAGCCCGCTTTCCGTCAGATAGCTTGTTGCTTTGCGGAGGTAGCCATCTATCTCGTAGGCTGCACGATCGGCGTCCGCCTCGTCGGGGTGCCTCAGGATAATGTACGTTTCCAACGAAGCTCTCTGGACAAGACGGCTGGACTCCGTAGGGCCGGTGGTCGGGCCATAGTATTTGACGAAAGCTTCGCAGAGCATATCTTTCAATGCACGGAAGATTGCTTGGCTCAGTTTCGCACGGACGGTTTCATCCGACAGGTCCTTCTTCCAAAACTCAAAGGGATATTCGGCCCTGTACAGGACCCATTCGAATGCGCCATATCCACCGAGCAGCTTCGTCACGATCGGCGTGACCAGCTTGCAGTACTCCTCACGGGCTATTCTGAGCCGGGCCGGGGTAAGTTGCGAAAGTCTCATGACGGAATTCCTTTCTCGTTTGCCGAAGATGATTTCTTTTTCCGTGTCTGAGCCTAATATAGCATACCATACTGTCATCTAACGTCAGTTAAATACAAATCCATCGAAAAAAATCGAGAAAAATGATCCCCGGGCTCATGCCACCCTCAACATGGACGCAAGTTTCCTGTAGACGTGGGCGGCGTCCTTCGCATCTTCGAGAGCATGATGCTGAACTTCACCTTCGATGTCCAAGGCCAATTTGAGGGAGCGGAGCGAAACGCTGGGGAACCTCTCCTCGCCATCCTGCATTCGGGCAAGATCGTTGAAGGTGATCGCCAGCCTCATGCTGTCCCGTCCGTGACCGGAAACAATCCGGGAGAAGGCGGGGAACGAGGCTTTCAGGAAGTCCAGGTCGAACGCGAGGTTGTGGGCAAGCGGGACAATGCCCGTAATCCCGTTTTCCTCTGTCCACAGCGCGAGTTCAGCCCGGACTTTCTCCAGAGGCTTTCCTACCGCCGGATCGAGCTTGTTGACGTCAAGCGCCGTCTGTTCGATCCGTTCGGGGTGTTTCGCCCGGATGCGGGCCGTGAATTCGGGGATGACAGTGGAAACGGTGAAGTCCTCATTGAGCGGCACAATGGCGAGCTCAAGAACTTCGCCGCGAGCGGGATCAAGACTGGTCGTCTCGAGGTCAATGGCGGCAAAAATGTTCATAAGCGGCTTCTCCTTTGTTCAAATTCATTGTCAGTAGCGTGGCCTGGTGAACAGAATCAGAGAGATGAGGACGTAATAGAATGCCAGGAACATGAGCCTCAGTGCCGTGAACATCCCGGCGAGGATGATGTACAGCACCTCCGACACAGAGAATCTTTCCGTTTCCATCATTTCACGACTCCTCCCGTTTTCGCTTCGCCGTAGCGGCGCGTGACGGCGGAACAGAAGGTCACGAGCGAACGGAGCGCCTGCCACTGTTCGTTCGGCGGATACCCGTTGCATCCGCTGGATTCCTTGACGAGGTCGCTTCCCTCGAACAGCTTCAGGTCCCAGCTCATGCCGTCCGGGACGGGCTCGAAATAGTCCTGAGCCCATTCGTCCGGCCGGCTCGTGTTCAGCTTCGCCTCGATCGTGGATCGTTCGCGGGAGCCGATGCGGCACCATTTGATCCCCTCGATCATGGAATCGACGATGATCTCGTTCATACCGAAATCGATGGTGATGGTCTTGCCCGGGACATCCGGCCAGGTGTTTTCTTGAAAAACGAGCTTGTTGTAGTTCATTGCTGTGTCCTCACGCGCAGGCGAGTCTGAGGATAATGACAAGGGCGAGTCCGCTGATGAGGAAGAATGCGATATCTTCCATCGTGACGGCGAGCATGATCTGCATGGCGCGGCAAACTTTCTGTTTCATGGCGTATCTCCTTTCGAAGCCGGTTTGACTTTTCCGTTTTTGCGAGTATAATATATCATACCTGTTTGCCATCTAACGTCAGTTATCTCCGGGAGTCAGAAAAAAAGATGAAAAAATCTTCTCCTCAAAAAGCATCGTGGGCCGCGAAAAACAGTGCGAAACCGAAAAACAACAATTCGAACGCCGTTACGCGGAACATGCAGGTCTTCCGAATCGCACGGCTCGCCTCACTTCTGAAGAAAAACAGCTGCCCGACGGCGGAAGGCATCCTCAAGGAATACGAGAGTCTGAGCGTCGGCGACGGCCGGCTCATGCGCGGGCATTACAGCCTGAGGACCGTCTACCGTGACATCGATGCGCTCAGAAATGAATTCGGCTGCCCGGTCAGATTTGACCGGAGGACGAATGCCTATTACCTCGAAGACCGAGGCTGGGACTTCAACTGCCCGGCCAATCTTTCGGAGGCGGCCATGCTTGCGCTCATCATCGGCGGGCGCATCGCGGAGGACGTGTTCCCCGATCCCGTGCGCGGGCGCATTTCCAGGGCCGTGGACGAGATTCTGAAATCGAACAGCCCGGAATTTCTGGAGAAGACGCTCGTCAGCTCGCTGAAGGTGTTTGCCGAGGGCGGAGTCTCCGAGAATCCCGGCGTCTTCTCCACCGTGTTCGAGGCCTGGCAGTCGCACCGACGCCTGCATATCGTTTATGACAACCAGAATGGCAGCCTGTCGGAACGCGACATCGACCCGCACGTCCTGTTCCTGTATCAGCACGAGTGGCGCATCAAGGCGTATTGCCGCATGCGGAAAGACGCGCGCACGTTCGTGATCAACCGAATCAGGAATGCAAGCATGCTCCAGGATACGTTCAAGCCGGACCGCAGGATCATCGATTCGGTCACGCTCGACAACATCGTGAGCTACAAAAAGATCCGCGACGTCAGAATCCGTCTGACCGGAGACGCGGTGAAGTTTGCCAAGGCAAACCAGATGCATTCCAGGCAGAAGATAACGAAAAAACGCGACGGGACGTTTTTGTTTTCCATTCCGGAAGTCCCCTCGGAAGTCGTCGTGCCGTGGATTCTTTCTCAGAAGGGCGAAGCCGTGCCCATCGAGCCGCCGGAGATCGTCGAAGCCGTCAGGAAGGGTGCACAGGCCACGCTGGACAGTCTGGCGGAATAAATGAAGGATGCTTCTCTGTCGGGCAGTCTTGGGGTTCTTCGACGTTGGAAATCACGGATTCCCCGTGCCCAATTGAGCTCGTTTGGCGTGGGTACTCCTTCTTTGTTTGTCGTGATTCAAAAAAGTAGTACCGATGTCGGCCGTTTTCACGCCTGTCTCATTGGACTGTCACGTCTTTCCCGCTTTTTGGGCAGAAGCCGTCGATGAAGCCAAAAAAAAGACGCCCCGTTGCCGGGGCGTCCCGCAGAAAGGAGCCGAGAATTATTTTTTGAACTTGTCCCAGTCTTCTTTCTTGACGAACGCGGTCAGGGAACGACCATCTTTCGTCACGGCCTTGAAGGCATAGCGGGTGCGGGTGCCTTTACCGAATTTGACCGCTTTGGTGACTTCGGCAGAGACTTTTTTCTTCTCTTTCACGTCGTAGAAATTGTGTTTCATGGACACTCCTCCAGGTTAAGGGTTAGCTCAATATACCTCAACAGTGAAGCATTGTCAAGCGAAAAATCGAAAAAAAAAGCGATTTTCTTTAAAAAAAGCCGTTTTTTTCGGAAATATGGCGCATTTTCAATGTTTTTTCGGATGAAAAGGGCGATTCCGGAAGCTCCTGTTTTTCTTCGCCGGACCGCAATCGTCGTTGTCCTGTGCCGCGATGCCGGAAAGAACGGAAACAGGATTCCTGTTTGAGCTCGACTTCGATGCGAGCCGAGCTCGAAATTGATGAAGGTTGAGCTCAAGTCTGATGCGAACCGAGCTCGAAATTGATGAAGGATGAGCTCAAGTCTGATGCGAGCCGAGCTCGAAATTGATGAAGGTTGAGCTCAACTTTGATGCGAACCGAGCTCGAAATTGATGAAGGTTGAGCTCAACTCTGATGCGAACTGAGCTCGAAATTGATGAAGGTTGAGCTCAACTCTGATGCGAACTGAGCTCGCGCTGATGCGAACTGAGCTCGAATATGAAGAGAGTTGAGCTCGGCCCGTATGAATTCTGAACTTAAATATGTTTTCGAAAAGACTTGCATCGGGATATGCGTCCGGCATTTCCGCGCCTCGGCCCGAAACATGCTTCCGATGACTGAGCACAACAAACTCAATTCTGAGCTTGCAGCATGGGGGCCGGTTCCTGCGGCGGGCTGTTCTTGCGAGGCGGGATCACGACGAAAAAGAGAGTGCGGACCTTTTCTTTTCCGTACGGCGCCTTAAACGGGAAAGAGAATTCCTTCGCGTTTCTTTTGAGCTCGTCCGCATCAAGACGGAGCATGTCCGCCAGCTCGTACGCGTCTTCTTCGTGCGTATAAATGCCGAGCGCGCCTTCGTGGTCGAGCACCGAACGGAATCTAAGCTCGTCGTACGGATCCTCCATCGAGCCGGAGTATGGATGGTACGGCAGATACTGCATGACGCACCCGGCGAACCACATGTTGCCGAATGCGAGCGGGATGTCGCGCCCGGTTTTCGCCCGGTAGAATCCGTCGGCTTCGGCAGCGAACGCGCGCGCGTCGAAATGCGTCCGGTAGTTCGTCAGCATGGTCCAGTCGGTCACGTCGTAAACCTGGATCAGCACGAAAAGCGTTATGAGCACATAAAAGGTTCTTCTGAACTCGCGAAAGGAAATGTCGTCCTTCCAGAATGCCATCAGGAAAAAGCTCGTGATGAAGTAGACCGGATACGCCCACATGGAATCGATCATCATGCCCGTACCCGCCAGCAGCGTCAGCAGCACGATCGGCGTGAACTGAACGCAGATCGCCAGTCTCGCCGCCACGGGATCGGACGGGTGCAGAACTTTTTTCGGGCGGAACCCGCGCAGGGACAGAAGCGGGCGGTCCATCGTGAACCACAGCAGGATCAGCGGCATCGCGAGCGGGTAAAGCGATTCCCCCAGGATGATGAAGAAATTGATGACGGGATTGAGCTCCTCCTCGGAAACGCGGTCCGCGAGGTAAGTGAACGGCGGAAAACCGTTGCGTACCAGCCAGACGATGTACGGCGCAAGCACGAGCAGGAAGACGGCGAACGCCGCATAAGGGCCGGGCCGCCGGAAATACTTCCGCGTCTCGCGTCCGGTCACGATGAACAGGAAGAGCGCGAACAGGAGCGCGAATCCGAAGAATTTACTGAGCACGGAGAGCGCGGACACGACGCCGAACAGGATCCAGTCGGCCATGCGGTCATATTTTACGGCGCGGCAGCAGTAGAACGTCATCATGGGCCACAACGCCATGTGCGGCAGGTTCACGTTGAACTTGGCCGAATCGAACGTGTAGAAGAGGACGGTGGCAAGCAGCGTGACGGAGAGGATCGCCTTCTCCGTGCCGAAAAACTCCTTCCCGAGGCGGTACACGTACACGAATCCGATGACCATCATAGTCTGGCTCAGCAGATACATCGCGAAGTCCGTGTGAGCGAAGACGGCCGTGAAGATGCCGGCCAGCCATGCCGCCAGCGGAGGATGCTTCGCGTTGCCCATGGAGAAGGGATGGCTCCACATGATTGTTTCGATCGTGTCGAGCGGGAGCGCCCTGTACAGGACAGTCGGTATGACGGTCAGGAGGATCAGCCACACGGCCATAAAAATGATGAGATAGCGCAGGAGGCGTCTGTCGTGGGGGTTCAGATTCATGGGGAGAGGGATGTGTTCAGGGGGTCAGGGCCGAAAGCCGTTCAGGATTTCGACGTCGGAGAAGTGATGTTTGCCTTCGCGCGTTTCCTGCCAGGTCTCGTGCCCTTTGCCCGCCACCAGCAGGATGTCGCCCGCACGCGCCTCCCGCACGGCAAGCCCGATGGCCTTCGCGCGGTCCGGTTCCGCAAGATAACGTGTTCCGGGCGGAATGCCGGACTCGATCTCGCGGATGATGCCGACCGGATCCTCGGACCGGGGGTTGTCGCTGGTCAGGATCGCGAGGTCGGCGAGCCGCGCGGCGGCCGCGCCCATTCTGGGGCGTTTTGAGCGGTCCCTGTCGCCGCCGCAGCCGAAGACGGCGATCAGGCGTCCGCCCGGCGTCAGAACCTCGCGCAGACTGCTTAAAACGCGTTCCAGCGCATCGTCCGTGTGGGCGTAGTCCACGAATGCTGTCGCGCCGGAGGCCAGCGGCACGGCCTGGAGACGCCCGGGGACGTGCGGCATCCGCGACGAAGCTTCCAGCAGCGCGTCGAACGGCAGCCCGGTCCCGTACGCCATGCAGAGCGCGGTCAGGCAGTTTGCGGCGTTGAACGCGCCGGGCAGCGGCAGACGCAGGGACGCGCCGCGTCCGTCGAGCGTGAATTCGAGGTCGGAAAACGCGGGACTGAGTACAAGATTCCGCAGGGAACAGAAGGCGTCGGGGCGTCCCGTGAGGGAAACGGTCAGGACGCGGAGTCCGGGACGCTCGCGGTTCAGCTCGGAAACGAGCCGCGCACCCGCCGGATCGTCGGTGTTGACGACCGCCGGGGCGTCGTCGGCGAGGAGCTCGCGGAAGAGGATTTTTTTCGCCTGGTAGTAGTTCTCCATCGTGCCGTGGTAGTCCAGGTGGTCGCCCGTGAGGTTCGTGAAGGCGGCCGAGGCGAACTTGAGCGTGCCGGACCGGTGCTGGTGCAGCCCGTGGCTGGAGCTCTCCATGACCGCGTCCGTGACGCCGTTGGATTTCATTCCGGCGAACATCTCCTGAAGTGTGAACGCGTCGGGCGTGGTGTGCTCGGACGGTTCCGGGCCCGCGCCGAGGTCGCAGCAGACGGTCGAGACCAGCGCGGTCTTCGCGCCGGGTTTGGCCGCGTCGAGGTAATGCCGCATGAAGTACGCGGTCGATGTCTTGCCGTTGGTTCCGGTCACCGTGTGCACGAGGAAGGCGTCCGCGGGCCGCCGGAAAAAGGTTTCGCAGACGACAGACCACGCGAAGTAGGAGTCCGAAACGCGCAAAACGGGCAGACCGGCGGGCAGGGGGCCGTCGTAATCCGCCGCGACGACGAGCGCGGACGCGCCTTTTTGAACGGCGTCGGGGAGGAACCTGTGCCCGTCCGCCTTCGCGCCCCGGACCGCGAGGAAGAGCGCGCCGGGCGCGACTTTCGAGGAGTTGTTCGCGACCGAGGAAATGAGCGGGTCCGCGGCGGGACCGGACGGCGCGGACAGAAGAGGTTTCAGCGCTTCGGCGAAGGCAGACAGGGGCAGCGGCTGCATGGTTCAGTCTCCGGCTGGTTCCAGAAGCTCGAGGTGCGTCGAGCGGGACGCCTTCAGGAAGACGAGGCTGCCCGCCTCGAAGTGAATCGATGCGTTTGCCGCTTCCTGCGCCGACGGATAAGCCGTGCAATCCAGGCCTGTTTCCTGTGCGGCGGCGGTCATGTGCGGACCCACGACGAGGAAACGGGCGTCCGGGAAAAGATGCTTTGCGAGGGCGCAGACGGAACGGTGGCCCTCGGCGCAGGAATTGCCGAGTTCGCCCATGTCGCCGAGGACGAGCGCGAGCTTCTTCGGGTCGGCGAATTCGGAAAGCCAGTTCAGCGAGGCCGCCATGCTGTCCGGGTTGGCGTTGTAGGCATCGTTGATCCAGGTGGCGCCGCCGTGTTCGGAGACGCGCATCCTGAGCCCGGGGAGCGTCGTGCGGGAAAGCCCCTCGGCAATCGTCTCGAACGGGATGCCGAACGTGAGCGCGGCGAGGGCGGCGGCCGCGGCGTTGCCGGCCTGATGGCGGCCGGGGATGCCCCACTGCACGGAGACGGTTTCGCCGGTCGAGGCGCGCGTGAGCGTGAATTTTGCGCCGTGCAGGTTGCCGCCCAGATAGTTCGCCGTGAGGTCGGCGTCGGTATCCGCGAATCCGAACGTTCCGGTGCGGAACTCCGAGGCGGCGCGGGCGAGGATGTCCTGGCCGGGGCACTGCGCGGGGATGACGGCGAACCCACCGGGCGCGAGGTGTGTGAAGAGCTGGGATTTCTCCTGCGCGACACCTTCGAGCGAGCCGAGGAATTCCAGGTGGCAGTTCGCGACGGAGACGATGATCGCGAGGTCGGGCATGGCGCAGTATGAAAGCGGTTCGAGCTCGCCGTGGTGGTTGGTCCCGGCCTCCAGGACGGCGATCCGGTGGCGCGCGTTCAGGCGGAGGAGGTTCTGCGGGAGCCCGATCTGGTTGTTGGTGTTGCCCTCGGTCGCCAGCACGCTGATGGAGTCCAGCGCGTGCACGAAGATCGCCCGCAGGGATTCCTTCGTGCTGGTCTTGCCGCAGGACCCGGAGAGCAGGATGACCTTCAGGTTCGGGAAGCGCAGACGGTGGAAGCGCGCGATGCGCTGGAAGGCCGTCACGGTCGAGGGAACGGCGATGGCCGGGACGCCGGACGGGACCTTGTCGAGCTTCGTCTCCTCGACGCAGAGCAGCGCGGCGCCGTTCGCGACGGCTTGCGCGAGGTAGTCGTGAGCGTCGAACGATTCGCCGGAGAACGCGACGAACAGGGCGTTCCCGGCTGTTTCGCGGGTGTCCGTAAAGACGGAGTCGACCGCGGCGGGCGCGTTGTCGCCGACGAGGCGGCCTTCCGTGGCGCGGAGCAGTTCATGAAGCGTGAACGATACGTCGAACATCAGAAATCCTCCAGGTTGCGGAAATAGTCGATGGTCTGCCGGAGCCCGTCCTCGAGCGAAATGTCCGGCGTCCAGCCGAGGAGCTCGCGGGCGAGCGAGACGTCCGGCTTGCGGCGGGCCGGGTCGTCCTGCGGGAGCGGCCTGTAAATGATTTTCGAATCCGACCCGGTGATGCGGATGATGGTCTCGGCGAGCTCGCGGACGGTGAATTCGCCGGGGTTGCCGAGGTTGACGGGGCCGGTGACGTCGACCGGGGTCTTCATCATGGCCTCCAGCCCGACGACCAGGTCGGAGACGCAGCAGAAACTGCGCGTCTGGGAGCCGTCGCCGTAGATGGTGATGTCCTGCCCCTTCAGCGCCTGCACGATGAAGTTGCTGACCACGCGTCCGTCGTTGGGGAGCATCCGCGGGCCGTAGGTGTTGAAGATGCGGACGACCTTGATCGGGAGGCCGTACTGGCGGTGGTAGTCGAAGAAGAGGGTTTCGGCGCAGCGTTTTCCCTCGTCGTAGCAGCTGCGCACGCCGATCGGGTTCACGTTGCCCCAGTAGGTCTCGCGCTGCGGATGCTCCTTCGGGTCGCCATAGACTTCGCTGGTCGAGCTCTGGAGGATCGGGATACGGAGACGGCGCGCGAGGTCGAGCATGTTCATCGCGCCGAGGATGTTGGTACGGATGGTCTGCACGGGGTCGTGCTGGTAGTGGATGGGCGACGCGGGGCAGGCGAGGTTGTAGATGGCATCGACTTCGAGCTCGATCGGGATGGTGACGTCGTGCCGGATGAGTTCGAACGACGGGTTGGAGAGCAGGTGGCGGATATTGTTTTTCGAACCGGTGAAGAAATTGTCGAGGCAAATCACGTCGTTGCCGCGGGAGAGCAGCAGTTCGCAGAGGTGGGAGCCGATGAATCCGCCTCCGCCGGTGACCAGGATCGTTTGTTTTTGCATGAGAGGAGTCCGCCTGTCGGGCCGGCCGCGTCCGCGCGGTCAGCGGCCTTTTGTGGTTGAGGTCGTTTTAGAAGAGGTTGAAGTCGTTTTCGAGGTCGAAGTTTTCGGTTTCGCGACGCCGATCTTCACATAGCCCCAGTCCAGAAGCACGCGCACGAAGTTGTCGCGGTCGGCCGCCGAGGGGAATCCGGTCACGACTGCCAGCAGGTTGTGCCCGCTCCGCTCGCACGAGGCGGCCACGCAGAAGCCCGCGCGGTTGGTGAATCCGGTCTTGATGCCATTCACGCCCCTGGCCTCCGTCTTCGCGCCCGGGAGCAGGTTGTTGTGGTTCTGGAGCAGGATGTAGTCGGGCGAGCTTTTCTCGCGGAACGGCGCGGTGCGTTTCGCGGCGAGCTCCATGAGGTAGGGATAGCTGCGGAAGACGAGGCAGAGGCGCGCGATGTCCTCGCACGAACTCTGGTTGTCGAGCGCCTTGGTCTTCCCGGGGAGGCCGTGCGCGTTGAAATACGTGGTGTGCGTCATGCCGAGCTCTTTCGCCCTGCGGTTCATGTCCTCGATGAACTTGTCCGCCGTGCCGCCGCCGAGGTGCTCCGCCAGCAGATGGGCGGCGTCGTTCGCGCTTCGGACGGATGCGGCCACGAGGAGCTCGCGGATCGTGAACATCTCGCCCTTTTTGAAGTAGACCTTGCTCGCCTCGGTGTTGATTGCCTCGGGCGTGACGGGGATCAGGGATTCGAGCGTGTACGGGGAGGTGTCGTCCATGGCGATCTCGTAGGAGAGCATGATGGTCATGATCTTCGTGAGGGAGGCCACCGGGACCGGCTTCGACGGGTTTTTCGCCCACAGGACCTTGTTGGTGTCCATGTCGACCAGGATGCCCGCCGTGGAGAGCGAAATGCCCTTCAGCCCGGAGATGTCGTCCTTCGCGGCGCCCGTGTAGTCCAGCTTCGGCGCCGCGGTCTTGCCCGGCCTGCGGACATAGCTCGCGGACGGCACGGACGGAATGGGCTTGTCCTTGACGGCGGGCAGTCCGGCGAGGGGGTCCTTTTCCGGTGAGGCGGGCTTTGTCTGCGAAGAGGCCGCCGTCTGCGCGGAAGAGGACGCCGGTTTCGGCTGCTGGGATGCGGCCTGCGACGAAGCGCCGGCTCCCTGGTTTCCGGCGGAGGATGAGGATCCCGTTTCCGGGTTCTGAACGGACGAAGCCGGGTCGGCCTGTTCGAAGGGCCGGACATCGTCGTCGCCCCTGGACCGCAGTGCGTTTTCCTCCTCGATCAGCCGGCGGGTTTCGGCGATCTTCTCTTCGTTGGATCCTGTGGCGACAACGAGCCACAGCAGGATGCCGTGTACGGCGATGATCGCGAGGATCAGTATGATCATGGCGCGGCGGCTCATTCCTGATCGGCCTCCGTTCCGGCGAAACGAGTGATTTCAGACTTGTTCGGCATGACTTGTTCCTGGTTTGCAAAAAAGGTTGAGATACTATATCACAATTTCCCGAAAAAGAAACTATGTTTCTTGTTTTTTTTCCGCAAAAACACGCCTTTGTGCGGTCCCGGCGGGATTATGGCCCGCTTTTGACCGCCTTTCCTCTTGACGAAACCTTGTTTTTATGCTATATTAGAACGATATGTCTGAAACCGCGGGCCGCCGGACGCTTGAGCCGCCTTCCGAGCCGGACGGGAAGCAGCCCGCGCAACCTCATCTTTCCCGGAGAAAAACCTCATGACGATGTATGAACCCGTGATCGGGATCGAAGCGCACGTGCAGATCCGCACGAAAAGCAAGATGTTCTGTTCCTGCCCCAATACCTACGGCGCACCGCCGAACACCGATACCTGCCCGGTCTGCATGGGGATGCCCGGCGTACTGCCCGTGGTGAACAAAGAGGCGGTCCGCAAGGCCGTCGTCGCCGGCATGATGTGCGGCTGCGAGATCGCGAAGTTCAGCAAGTTCGACCGCAAGAGCTATTTCTACCCCGACCTCGTGAAGGACTACCAGATCACGCAGTACGACCTGCCCATCTGCAAAAACGGGCGCATCCATATCTTCGGTACGGGCTTCTCCGGCGAACCGATGCCCGACAAGTGGATCGGCATGACCCGCATGCACCTGGAGGAGGACCCCGGCAAGTCCACCCATTTCTCCAACTGCACCGGCCTCGACTTCAACCGCTCCGGCGTGCCGCTCATCGAGATCGTCAGCGAGCCCGACATGCGTTCCGCCGACGAAGCCTACGCCTACCTCTCCTCCCTCAAGGAGATCATGCAGTACGCCGACGTCAGCGACTGCGACATGGAGAAGGGCCAGATGCGCTTCGACGTGAACATCTCTCTGCGGCCGCGCGGCACCGAAAAATTCGGTACCAAGGTCGAGATCAAGAACCTGAACAGCTTCCGCGCCGCACACCGCGCCATCCTCTACGAGATCAAACGCCAGCTCATCGAGCTCGAAAACGGACAGGAGATCGAACAGGATACCCGCGGCTGGAACGACGAACTCGGCGAGACCGTGGTCCAGCGCACCAAGGAAAACGCCAACGATTACCGCTACTTCCCCGAGCCCGACCTCCTGCCGATCGTATTCACCGACGCCGAGCTCGACGCCTTCCGCGCCGCCCTGCCGGAGCTCCCCGCCGACAAACGCCAGCGCTACGTGCGCGACTACGGCCTGACCCCCTACGACGCCCAGGTGCTGACCTCGGACCGTTCCTATGCGGAGTTCTTCGAGGCCGCGGCGAAGGGCTCCTCCGCCTCGAAGATCATCGCGAACCTCTTCACGTCCGAACTCCTCCGCAAACTCGGCGAATCCGGCGGCACGCTCGCCGACTGCAAGGTGAAGCCCGCCGGCCTCGCCGCGCTCGCCGGCCTCGTGAACGCCTCCACGATCAACTCCAAGACCGCCAAGAAAGTCTTCGAGGAGATGTTCGAGACGGGCAAGGACCCCGATTCCATCGTGAAGGAAAAGGGCCTCGTGCAGGTGTCCGACGAGGGCGCCATCCTCGCGCTCGTCGACCAGGTGATCGAGGCGAATCCGGCCCAGGTCCAACAGTTCAAGGAAGGCAAGACCGCCGTGCTCCAGTACCTCGTCGGCCAGCTCATGAAGCTCAGCCGCGGCAAGGCCAACCCGAAGCTCGCCATCCAGATGTTCCAGGAAAAGCTGAAATAATCCGCCTTCCCCGTTCAATCTTTGCAAGAGTGAACGATTATACCGAATGATCCTTCGCAAAGATGAAACGCACCGGATTCCGTCATGGTCCCGGTGCGTTTGTGTTTGAAATGTTGTGGCAGTTCGTTTTACTGTCGGTTGAAACAAAGCTGAAAGTACTTGCAGCTTTTCTTCCCGACATCGCCTTCCTTTTCGCACCTCACTGAAAATGAGAAGAGAGTATTCTCCTCCCCAATCATCCTAAATACTTTGCCGTGCGCGTCTCGCGGTAAATTAAACCTGTCGCCGAGCGTGAGCGAGGCTACCGAGGCGCGCGGATGCGCGCCCCCAGCGAAGCGGGATGCTGCTCTCGTCTCCTGTTTTGCGTGTTGCAACAAAATTGAAAGTAGTTGCAAACTTGCTTCGCGCCTCGCGGTAAATAAAACATGTTGCCGAGCGTGAGCGAGGCCACCGAGGCGCGCGGATGCGCGCCCCTCGGACGCGAATGCGTCCAAAAAAGCTCCCAGAAATCCTGTTATTGTTAGTTTCCGGCAGGATTCGTGAGCATCTGATACCGTTTCATCAGGTCGGCGACGATGGCGGGTTCCGTCATGTCGGATTTGTAGCCGTACAGTTTCATGACTGCCTTGTCGTTTGCCTGGTGTGCCTTACGGAGTTCCGGCGGCATCGTACATTCGTCGTACAAGTCTGCCAGCGAGCAGTCCGGGTATTTTTCCCGCGCATCCAGAATTCCCTGTGCCGTGACCTCGATTTGCTTTTTCTGCTCTTCGGTCACGTCCGGCCATGGAAAATTGTTGTAGACAATGTTGATGGAAT
Organism: Lentisphaeria bacterium; assembly: GCA_017963105.1. Classification (GTDB taxonomy): domain Bacteria; phylum Verrucomicrobiota; class Lentisphaeria; order Victivallales; family UBA1829; genus UBA1732. The sequence continues at coordinate 2,649 of JAGCTY010000006.1, read as the reverse complement.
AACGGTAACGCATTTCCAATCGACCGCAAACCGCCCGCATCCACGCCATGTGAATACTTGACATAAGAATCCCGAAGTGATACAACGTGGCATCAGCCATGATTATATTCGCATTTGTTGAAATTGTATTTTTATCCATGAACCCTATAGGAATATACTGCCTTTTTTCTGAGCTTGTGGCAGGAATAATAACAAATGAGTCAGGATTAAGAGTCTCTCTGAATAAGGTTGGTTTTTCTGCAAGTTTTTGTCTGCCAGGATCTGGTGATTTTAACCTGTCCTGTCTACAAAGCTCTACACGGTTCATGACCTGTGGCATTCTCCTCAATTCAGCCGGAGAAGCATTGACCAGCCAAAGACAATAACGCTTTTTGTTATTGATAAACTCTTCAGACCCCATCAGTTTTTTGATGTATTTTACCGCTTCTGGTTCTTTAGAAATAAAATCATTATAATCTTTCTGCTCAATGATTAAATGTCCTCCATCCGCAGGTCGGTTTCCTGTTGTCAAACCCGGGACATCGCAAATCGGTTTGTTTCTGCTTTCGACAAAGACAAATGGAGCATTTATTAAGTATGGGGAAATATCAGAAGCCGTTTCGGCGTTTCCGTTTTCATCAAATAGTGTTTTTTCTGAAATGGTACAAGCTGAACTGAATCCGATAATAACACAGTGGACATGCGCCTTGATGCTGGCTTCACTGTCCCATCGGAATGTTCGATGGGCAAAATCAATGTGGACATTGAACCTTTCACGCAGGGGATTCCATACGGCGGATACTTGGTCTCCTTGAGTAATCGAATTTGTAGAAACAAATGCTGTATGGATCGATGTTTTTTGCATCATTTCTGCTGCTTTGAAATACCACCCTGCCACATAGTCGATTTTTCCTGCAGTTTTATAGGTTTTCCCTTTTTCATCGACATAGAGGGAGAGCATCTCCGCCTTTTGCTCTTTTGTTTGGAATGAATACCCCACGAACGGGGGATTGCCCATGATGTAGTTGAGTTTTTCTTTCGGGACGATGATATTCCAGTCAAGCGTGAGGGCGTTTCCTTCCCGGATGTGTGCATTGGTTTTGAGCGGTAGGAAGTCGATCTCGTGTCCGACGATTTCCTCTGTTTCGCGAAGCATCTGGCTTTCGGCGATCCAGAGCGCGGTTTTCGCGACGGAGACGGCGAAGTCGTTGATTTCGATGCCGTAGAACTGGTCGATGGACATGAGGACGGGGGAAAGCGCCTCGCCGAGGAACGCGGTGCCCTCACCGTGAATCGCCTTGATGACCTCGTTTTCGAGACGGCGGAGGGAAAGGAACGTCTCTGTGAGGAAGTTGCCGGAACCACAGGCGGGGTCCAGGAAGATGAGCGAGGCGAGCTTCTCCTGAAATGCGCGGAGTCTGCGGATGGCCTCCTTCCGGTCCTTGAGCACAAGAATGTCGTCCAGTTTCTGCCGGAGTTCGTTCAGGAAAAGCGGGTCGATGACCTTGTGGATGTTTTCGATGCTGGTGTAGTGCATGCCGCCGGAACGGCGCGTTTCCGGGTTGAGCGTGCTTTCGAAGACCGCACCGAAAATTGTCGGGGAAATATTGCTCCAGTCGAAATCGTCGCTGGCTTTCGCGAGGAGCAGATTCTTCACCTTGTCATCAAGGAGCGGAATCTCAATGTCTTCATCGGCGAAAAGGCCGCCGTTGACGTAGGGAAACGCGGCGAGGTCGGGCGTGAGGTAGGGATCGCGGTCCTCCTCCTTCGTGTCCAGAACCTTGAACAGGTCGAGCATGGCCCTGCGGAGCTGGTCGGGGGTGAACTTGGCGAGATAGTCATGGAACTGATTTTTGAACAGGAAGATGCCCGCGTCCTCGGCGTAGAGGCAGAAAACGAGGCGGACGCAGAGCTTGTTCAGGCTTTTGAGGGTGGATTCGGCGGTTTTGTCGCGGTAGCACTTCAGTATCTCGTCATAGAGATAGCCGACGAGCTGGCCGGCCTGTATGGAAAGCTCCATCTCGCGCTTGATGTGATCGTTTGCGACATCGACCAGGAAGTTGAGCAGGGCACAGTCTTCGGGGAGTTTTTCGAGCAGTATTTCCTCGGGTTCGCCGGAGGGATTCTCCATGTCGTAGACGAGGAATGAGGCGAAATTGCAGGTGACGATCCAGCGGGGATGCTGGGAAACAGGCAGCTCGGTGATGTAGCGTTTCGCCTGTTCGAACGGGGTAAGGAATGATCCATCGGCCTGTTTGATGGGGGCGCGCAGATCCTTGTCGATGCTCTTCTGTTCGATCAGGACACGGGTGGCCGGGATGACGCCGTCGATGAAACTGGTATGATCGAGCTTGACCTGGCTTTCGAACCGGATGAATTGTTCCGGCGCGGAAACGCCGTACACGTCCCGCAGAAGCGCGAGCCAGAACGGCTGGGATTCGCCTTTCTCATAGCCTTTTCCCTGCCAGTATTCGACAAACATTTTCGCCGCCTTTTTCTGTTCGGAGGTGGTCATGCTGCACCTCCTTTCTTTTTGGAAAAAAGAGGCGCAGAAAAGGCCTCCTGCATCCTAAAACGAATGCAAGGGGCCGAATGAAATGAGGCGCAGACCGCCGAGGCGTCAACCGAGGAGGTCTGGACTACGTTGCTTGCTTGCTTGCTTGCTTGCTT
>JAGCTY010000095.1 GCA_017963105.1 Lentisphaeria bacterium | reverse complement strand
GTAGAGGTAGGTCGACATTGGTACTCCTATTTTTGTTGTCGCAAATTCAAAAATAGTACCGATGCCGACTTTTTTCAACCCTATCTCATTGGTTCAACACGATTATCTCCCATTTTTCTTGTCAGAAACCGTCGAAGAACCGAAAAAAAGAACCTCAAAACTCACTTGCAAGTTTCTGAGGTTCTGTTCGTTCTGATCTGGAGCCGGCTCTCGGATTCGAACCGAGGACCGACGGTTTACAAAACCGTAGCTCTACCGCTGAGCTAAGCCGGCATCTTTCCTTCCCGCCGCGGGCGCATGTCCGGGCGTCTCCAAACGGAATTCGCGGACCGGACTTGAGTTCCGGGCCCTATTAATATGGCATATTTTTTCCAAAAGTCAAACTCTTTCGCTTTCTTTTTCGTTTTTTCGTGGTATAGTATGTATAGTATTGTTACTCCGGCCCGTCCCCGGGTCAGGATAAAACACAGAAAGGTTATTCCGTTATATGTCCAAACGCTGGCTGATGATCGCCGACGCCCATTTGAGCTGCCGCGAGCCGGAAGACGCGTTCTTCCGTATGCTTGACGGCGTGTCGCGTCTGCCTGTGGACATCGGGATCGTCTTCCTGGGGGACATTTTCGACCTCTGGATCGCGCTGCGCGGATACGAAAACGAGGAACACCTGCGTTTCCTCGACTGGTGCCGCCGGGAGAAAACGCGCCGCCGGATCGTGTTCCTGGAGGGCAACCACGAGTTTTTCGTGGCGAAGACATACAGGGACGCGTTTTCGTTTTCGGACGAGGACTCCTACCGCGACGGGACCCTGCAATGGCTTCACGGCGACCGCATCAACAGGAAGGACTACACATACACGCTGCTGCGGTTCATCCTCCGCAATTTCCTGACCCGCTGGTTCCTGTGGTGCATCGGCCCCACGTTCGGACCGTCGTTCGCGCATTATGTCCGCGAGCGTCTCCGCACCACGAACCAGACGCACAAGACGTATTTCCCGGAGCAGATCGCCCTGAAGTTCCTTTCCACGTTCCCGCCGGACTCCATCGTCTTTGCCGGGCATTTTCACGATCGACTTACGAGGACCTCGGCCGGCCGGAGGCTGGAGGTGCTTCCCGCCTACGCGGACTCCGCCGAGCTTGCGTTGTTCGAACCGTCCGGGCGGACGCTCGCGGTATTTCCGGCTGACCGCATGGCCGAAATGTGCGGCAGCGCGGCGGAACAGGAGGTTTCCGAACCATGAAAAGGCTGATGTACCCCGGGAGTTTCGACCCGGTCACGAACGGACATCTCGACGTTATCCGCCGCGCCTCGCGCATCGCGGACGAGGTCCTGGTGGCGGTCGCACGCAATTCCGAAAAATCCCCGCTTTTCACGACGGACGAGCGTATCGAACTCATCCGCGCGGTTACGGCGTCCATTCCGAACATCCGCGTTGTGACGTTCACGGGGCTGTTGGCCGACGCCGTGTCCTCGTTCGGGGTTTCGGCGGTCATCCGCGGCCTGCGCGCCGTTTCCGATTTCGAGTACGAGTTCCAGATGGCGCTCATGAACCGCGAGCTCAATCCGGCCTGCGAAACGCTTTTCATGATGCCGAGTCCGGAATACTCCTTCCTCAGCTCGCGTCTTATCCGCGAGATCGCCTCCTGCGGCGGATCCGTTTCCGCGTTCGTGCCGCCGGAAGTCGTCGCCGCAATCCGCAAAAAAATGGAGCGCACCGACCATGATTAAAATCAATACCTCGCACATTCTCCCCGACACACCGTTCCTGCTCGAAGGAACGGAATCCTCCGATATCCTCGAACTTCTCCCGGATGCCGATCCGCCGCTTGCCCCGGCCGGCGATATCGCGTATCGTCTTTCGGCGGTCATGGCCGGCGCCGACCTCATTGTGACCGGTACGGCATCCGTCCCGCTCGCCACGGTCTGCGCGCGCTGCCTCGATGACATCCGCGTCGTGATCTCGGTCAGGGACCTCTGCCTCCATTTCGAAAAAGTCCGCGACCTGGAAGTCGACCTCACGGACGATGTGCGCGAAGAGCTTCTTCTCGCCGTTCCCTCCTGCTTCTACTGTTCCCCGGACTGCAAGGGCATCTGCCCCGTGTGCGGCACGAACCTCAACCATGCTTCGTGCGCCTGCGACAGACAGCAGGCGGAACCCGAACCGGATGATGCTCCGTCGCCCTGGGACCAGCTCGACGCGCTGAATCTTTCCCCGAAGAAGCCCGCGGAGAAAAAAGGCGCGAAGAAACCCGCCCCCGCATCCCCCGCCGTGAAAAAGACTGCGGACAAAAAAGCTGCTGTCAGGAAGCCCGCGGAGGAAAAAGGCGCGAAGAAACCCGCCGCGTCTCCCGCAGAGAAAAAGTCCCCCGGGAAGAAGAGTCCGAAGAAATAACGTTTCTTCTTTTCCCGTTCGGATTCGGGCGGAAAACCTTCTTGTTCTTCAGACATCGGTGCCCGGCTTCACTCAGGCGTGGAGACGGCGTCTTGTCCATGTCTCTTTTTTCCGTCGTCCTGTTCCCCAAAGACATTCATGCAAAAAAGCACCAGCGTGAAGCTGATGCTTTTGGGAAACACTGTATGGCGGGACAACAGGACAAGCCTGTGTCCACAACGAACCGGCAGAAACGGCGTACGTTCCCGCCGGACGATGCGGACAGTATTACTTGTTTTCCTCGTAATATTTGTTGATGCGCTCGGCGACGTCGAGATACTTGATGTCGACGGCGTAAATCTGTTTGAAGCAGTCGAGCGCTTCTTTCTTCTTGCCCATGGCGTCGTAGGTGCAGCCCAGGTGGTACAGCGTGAACATCTTGTCGAGGTTCATGGTGGGCATGTCCTCGAGCGCGCGGTTGAACTGCTCGATGGCCATGTCGAACTGGTTCTTGGCGGCGAAGCAGCGGCCGAGGTAGACGATGGCGATCAGGCGGTGCTGCGGGTTGCGCTGTGCGATCTGGAACTGTTCGAGGGCGTCGTCGACGGCGCCGCCTTCCCAGAGGAGTTCGGCATATTCGAAGCGGATCTGGAGGTCGTTCGGGTACTTCTGGATACGGTCGTGGAAGCGTTCCATGCGGTAATCGTAGTTGGCCTTGATCTCGGCGTCGATCTCTTCCTGAGGACGGCCCTCGGCCTTCATCTGTTCGACCTTGCGCTTGGAAATGGCGGTATTCGCCTTTTCGATGGCCTTGTCGATGGCCGGGTCGAGCGTGCCCATCTTGTTGACGATCCAGTTGTACGTCTCGATGGCCTTTTCGTATTCTTCCGCACGGAGATAGAGTTCGGCGAGGCGGCGGTGGGTGTCGATGGATTCGCTGCCTTCCGCGATTTCCTTGGAGTATTTCTCGATCATCTCGCGGATGTCGTCCTCGGCGCGGATGATGCGGTCGCCCTGGTCCGTGTTGTCCTTGTTGAGGTTCTTCTTGAAGTCGGACTCTTCGCCCTGGCCCCACTTGCCCTTTTCCATGGACGCGAGGGCGGCGGCTTCACGCAGGAGCGCGAGCTTTTCGAGGTCGCCAGGGTACTTGTCCGCGAGTTTCTGGCAGATGGTGAGGTATTTGATGCCCTGTCCGTCGGCCTTGTAGTATTCGCCGAGCTTGACGATGTTGGCTTCGTTCTTGTCGTCCTTTTCGACGATGATCTCGAACGCCTCCACGGCGATGAACATCGCTTCGAGCTTCTTTGCGGATTCGGCGAGCAGGTTCAGCGCGGCGGGATTGAAGAGGTTGAGCGCGAGCGCTTCTTCCGCCTGGTCCATGGCCTCTTTCGGCTTCTTGGCCTTCAGCATGTTGCCTTTTGTAATGAACTTGGCGGACTTGACGGCGGCCAGCGCCTTCGCGACGGCGCCCAATTTTTCGGAGTGGTCGTGTTCGCACTTGCGGAGTTTTTCGCGTGCGTCGAGGAATCCGGGGTCGAACTGAACGATTTCCTTGAAAAGCGTGATCGCGTATTCCAGGTTGCCCTGGTTCATCACCTGCATCGCCTTGGTATAGGCGTTCTTGGTCGCGGCGGAAACGTCTTTCAAGGTCTTTTTGACGATGGCCATAAGTAAGAAACCTCCTCATGGGGTTGAAAAATGCGTGTTCGCGGTGTATAATATAAATATAACACTACCACCGAATCGCGGGAAAATCAAGTCCCGCATCCTTCTTTTTTTCATTTTTTTGGAGTCTCCCGCCTTGTTTGAGCATGAGAACGACACGATCGCGGCGATCTGCACCGGAGCCGGAGGCGCGGTCGGCATCATCCGCATTTCCGGGCCTCGTGCGCTCAATGCGGTTCGCGCGGTCTGGCGGGGCAGGCGTATGCCGGGGCCGGACTGTCCGCGCGTGCTGCTGTACGGCCGCATCGTATCCGGAGCCGAGACGGGCGCCGGGGAGCCTTCGCTCGCGGTTTTCATGCCAGGCCCGCACAGCTTCACCGGCGAGGATGTGGCGGAAATCCACTGCCATGGCGGCAGTTTCGCCGCACGGCGCGCGCTCCGGCTGGTGCTCCGGGCGGGCGCACGGCTCGCGCAGAACGGCGAATTCACGCGGCGGGCATTCCTCAACGGCAAGCTCGACCTGACGCAGGCCGAGGGGGTCCTGGACCTGATCAACGCGGGCAGCGAACGCGCCGGGCTCCTGGCCGAACGCCGGCTCAACGGAGCCGTCGGGTCGGTCGTCCGTGAAATCCGCGCGGAGATCGTCCATCTGCTTTCCGAATGTGAATCGCGCCTCGATTTCTCCGAGGAGGACCTCGACTGGATGCCGCCGGACACGCTGCGCGGCAGGATCGAATCCCTGCGGGGACAGGCCGAAAAACTCGCGCTCACGGCCCGCGCCGGCGCGCTCATCCGCGACGGCGTTTCCCTGGTTATCGCGGGGCCGCCGAACGCGGGAAAATCCAGTCTGCTCAACCGTATGCTCGGCTACGACCGCGCCATCGTCACGCCCGTCCCCGGCACCACGCGCGACACCCTCGAGGAATCCGTCTCCGTCGGCGGCATTTCATTCCGCGTGACCGACACCGCCGGGCTGCGCGAGGCCGGGGAGGCCGATCCGATTGAAGCGATGGGCATGGCGCGTTCGCAGCAGTCCCTCGGCTCGGCCGATATCGTGCTGTGGCTGCTGGACGCCTCCGCCCCGGCGGAATCCTTCCCCGCCCAGTTCGAAGCCATGGGCCGGGCGAAATCCTCCGTCCGCGGCAAGTTCATCCCCTGCTGGAACAAAATGGACGGCGCGGCGTTGGCTTCGGACCGGCTCGACCGGGCGTATGCGCCCGAAAAACAGGTGGAAGATAACGCGCCCGAAAAACAATTCGTCTTCGAGCATATTTCTGCTCGGACGGGCGACGGACTCGACACGCTTTTCCGCCGTCTTGAGGCGACCGCCTGGGAGGGGCTGCCGCCAGCCGCGCAGTCCGGCGACGCCGTCGTCTCCGAACGTCACGCCGCGCTGCTCGAACAGGCCGCGGTCCATCTCGGCGCCGCCCGCGATTGCGTCCGGGCGGAATCCTGGGAGCTCGCGGGAAGTTCGCTCCGCACCGCCGCCGAGCTGACGGGCTGCATCACCGGCGAGACCGCCACCCCGGACGTCCTGGACGAGATCTTTTCCCGGTTCTGCATCGGGAAATGAACCTTTCTTCCCGGAATACGGTCTTTCCTCGTTTATCCCCCGTCCGCAGCCCAGTCCGTGCAGGATCTTTTTGCGTGCTCGGACGGCTGGCCCGCAGATCCCTTCGCAGCTCATGCACAAAACGCGAAAGACATGTAGTTTTTCGCAAAAACCGCATCCGCGGGATTGACAAAAAAGCTTTTCCATTGTACTTTAGAGGAAAATGTTTTTCAACCCGATCACAAACAACCTCAAAACAAAGGATTTCCACGATGAAAATGAAAACGAAACTCTGTATCGCGGCAGGCGCTTCCCTGCTGACTCTCGCTGCATTCGCACAGTTCGGCGGCGGTATGCCTGCCGGCGGTTTCGGCGGTTTCGGCGGCGGTATGCCTGCCGGCGGTTTCGGCGGTTTCGGCGGCGGAATGCCTGGCGGCTTCGGCGGTTTCGGCGGCGGTTTCGGCGGCCCGGCCCGCTCCGCGCTCCCGGAAGGGTTTGTCCCCGCGGAGACCAATATCTACAACTCCGAATTCCCGGCGGTCAACCCGAAGACCAAACAGGCGTTCTTCCGCATGCAGGCCCCCGGCGCGCAGAAAGTCACCATCACGCAGGAAGGCAAGACCTACGACCTGACGAAAGACCAGAGCGGCTGGTGGTCCGTCACCACGGATCCGCTGGTGGAAGGCTTCCACTATTTCAGCTATACCGTGGACGGCAACAAGGCGTTCGACTACGGCAGCGAGGCGTTCTACGGATGCAGCTCCGAGATGGCCGGCATCGAGATCCCCGAGGATGAAGCCGAGGCCGCCTACTACCACTTCAACAAGGACATCAAGCACGGCCAGGTGCGCCATTGCCGCTACTGGTCCGAGATGAACGGCCTGGACCGCCACTGCCGCGTGTACACGCCGGCCGAATACGAAACGAATCCCGACAAGCGCTTCCCCGTGCTGTACCTGCTCCACGGAGGCGGCGAGGATGAATCCGGCTGGGAGGAACAGGGGCGCATGGCGGACATCATGGACAACCTGATCGCCTCCGGCAAGGCCGTCCCGATGATCGTCGTCATGGACAGCGGCAACGTCCGCAACTATGGCGCGGTGCGTCCGCGCGGCGTCCGCGTGACCGACATCTTCGTGAAGGAGCTCAAACCCTGGGTTGACGCCACCTTCCGCACGAAGACCGACCGCGACAACACCGCGATGGCCGGCCTCTCCATGGGCGGCGTGAACACCTGGAACACGATCTTCCCGGACAACATGGACAAGTTCGCCTACATGGGCGGTTTCTCCGGCGCGGGCAACTTCTCCGGCCCGGGCGCTGCGGCGGGCGGCGGCGACGTGAACACCATCTTCGGCGGCGTCTACAGGGACGCGGACAAGTTCAATTCCCAGATGAAGCTCGTCTTCATCAGCGTCGGCGAGGCGGAAAAGACCAATCCGGTCCGCGAGACCTACCGCATCCTGAAGGACCACGGCATCAAGAACCTCGTGTTCTACGAGTCCCCGAAGACCGACCACGAATGGCTCACCTGGCGCCGCAGCCTCCGCGAATTCGCCCCGTTGCTCTTCAAGTGATCATCGGATAATTCGGAACGGCGGTTCACTCTGTTTCCGATCTGAACCGCCGTCCGCAAAAAGATTCTCGGCATTCCGGTTTGAAACGCCGGGATGCCGTTTTCAGTTATGGGGGGTAGGGGCTGGAATGCGGTGTCCGGGGGAGAGAAAGCGGATTACCGTTCGATGACTTTTTTGCCGAGACGCTGCACGAGGACTTCGTTGTGTTCGTCGAGGACGACGATCTTCGGCGCGTGCGTTGCGGCCTCTTCCGGCGTGTAGTACCCGAAGCACATGATGGTCACGATGTCGCCGACGCGTCCGAGGTGCGCCGCCGCGCCGTTGAGGCAGAAGACGCCGCTGCCGCGTTCGCCGGGGATCGCGTAGGTTTCCAGCCGGTTCCCGTTTGTCGCGTTCACGACCAGGATACGTTCGTAGGGCAGGATGTTCGCCAGGTCCAGGTAATCCGGGTCGATGGCGAGGCTCCCCTCGTAGTTGAGGTCGCATGCGGTCAGTCGCGCGCGGTGGATTTTGCCTTTGAGAAGTTCCAGTGTCATGATTTCGGTCGTCTCCGTGAAAAAAAGTGAACATATTAATATACACCGCATTCCGGAAAATACGAATCGAAACCGTTTTTTTCCTGTTTCCCGAATTCTTTTTCTGCGTGCGGGAAGCCGGCCTCCGTGAGCAGATACGGCGCGATGCGGACGGGTTCATTTCCTGTGTGCACGGTGCCGGCTTTGCGGATGCTCCGCATTTTTTTCCCGGCGGCATTCCGTTTTTTCTCTCCTTTCCTCCGGTCGAAAGAAGGAAAACGCGGAAACTTGATTCGGTTTTAAACGAATTAAGATAAAAAGTACATCTTTAACGATAAAAAGTACATATACAAACAGACACTTTTTGCGTTATATTAGTTGCGGAGAAAGATTCGTACGCTTTCGCGATGCGAGTCCGACCTGAAAACGATGTTCCTTTCACCACATCATAACACAACCCCAAAACACCACTAACAGGAGAACAACAAAATGAAATGCTCCGTAAGAATGATCGCGATCGCTCTGTGCGCTATCGCGGCAGTTCAACTCAATGCCCAGTTCCCGGGCGGCGGCGCTCCGCAGGGCAACCAGCAGCAGAGCCAGACCGAAAAATGGCAGAAGATCCTCAAGGACACCGAACTGGAACAGAAGCCCTTCACGAAAGGTGAAGACAAGCTGAACATCTGCCAGCACCTCTACAACAAGGAACAGCCGGGCAAGCCCGCGATCCTCGTCTTCCTGCACGGCATCGGCGAACGCGGCGACAACAACCTCGCCCAGAACGAACTCGGCGTGTCCGACATCGTGAAGAACATCCGCGACCAGAAGCAGAAGGTCGTGCTCATCACCTGCCAGTGCCCGTCCTCCGAGCTCTGGGCTCCGCTGCATCGCGGCGGTTCCGGCGCGGCTCTCCAGCCCCTGCCGTCCAAGTCCACCGGCCTCATCCCGGACATGATCGAAGCGAAGATCAAAGAATTTGACGCCGATCCCGATCGCGTCTACATCACCGGCCTCTCCATGGGCGGCTACGGCACCTGGGACACCATCTCCCGTCGTCCGGACCTCTTCGCGGCGGCCATTCCGATCTGCGGCGGCGCCGACCCGGCGCAGGCCCCTGTCCTGAAGGACATGGCCATCAGCATCTTCCACGGCGACCGTGACAACCTCGTGCCGACCAACCTCTCCCGCGAGATGTACAAGGCCCTGCAGGATGCCGGCAACAAGAACGTGAAAATGACGATCTACGAAGGCGTGGAGCACAACTCCTGGGAAAAGGCGTATGCCGATCCTGAGACCTTCAAGTTGCTCTTCAAGCTGATACGCACC
>JAGCTY010000094.1 GCA_017963105.1 Lentisphaeria bacterium | reverse complement strand
GCCGGACGAGATGTCGGTAATGAAGTCGGTGCTGGCGAAGTAGCGCGTGGCTTCAGCCTGGCCGACCGCCAGCAGGGTCTCCTGCACGTTGTCGAAGTTGAACGCGTAGTCGAACGGGCGATCCGGGTCGTCCGTGTAGAAGACGGGGAGCGAGACTTCGAGGATGGAGGCGAGCTGCGCGCCGGTCTTGCCCTGCTGCTTCACGGCCACGAGGAACTTGTTTTCGTGCTGGTAGTTGTCGCCGGTCCACAGGATGACCTTGGCGTTGCGACCGGGCGTCAGGACGGACCCGAGGGTGGCCTCCTGCACGTTCTTGACGGGGACGCGGAGGATGCGCTCGCAGGGCCACGGCCATTTGAAATGGATTCCGGCGTCGAGCGGCGTGGATTCGCGGTTCACCGCGCCGAAGACCTCGCGGATGCCGATCTCGCCGGGGTTGACCTCGGCGATGCAGGTGAAAAGCCACAGGACCGCCGCCCACACCATCAGCGCCGGCACGATCGCCTTCCGCAGGACCAGGTAGATGCCGGTCCGCGAAATCTGGAACCCGAACTGGTAGTCCAGCGAATCCGAGATGTTCCGCATCACGCCGCCCGGCTCGGTGAAGATGGCGAGCAGACGGCTTTCGTACACCGGGCGGACCTCCTCCGGCGTGCGGGGACGGTAGAACTCGATGATGAAGCTCACGAGATGTTCGGCGGCGAAGACTGCGAAGACCCAGAAGAGGATCCTGGTCAGCGGCGCGGCCCAGCCCGTCCTGCCGTAGTTGATGAAGAGCGCCGAGACCGCGCTCACGAACATCACGATGGCGAAGCAGATCAGCCAGCTGCCGACCGGGCGCAGGTAGCGGAATTCGCGGACGCGGGACTGGCCGACCAGGAACACGCCCGTGAAGTAGGCGAAGAGCGCCGAGATCGCGCAGAGGAACGCCAGGTTGATCGGGTTTTTCGGCGTGAGCACAAGCGTGGCGGCGTCGGTCGCGCCGAGCGTGGAGTGCTTCCAGAAATACCAGAAGGCGGGGACGGAAAGCAGGAAGACGAGGAGCGAGACGGCGGACGGGATGTATTTGTTGAAGTTTTCGAGCGTGCGTTTGGCCGTGAACCGGACGTCTTCGCTCACGTCGAGGATGGAGTTCACATTGGATTTGCGCTGCTCCAGGATGAGCTTCTCCTGCTCCTCCTCGGCCATTTTCCGCAGAAACGCGGAATGCACGAGGGCGCAGACGGAGAAGAGGAACGCCAGCGCGACCGGGTACAGCGAGAGCGTGAACGTCTCCATTCCGGCCCATTTCGTCGCCGGGCCGGCCACGATCACGACGACCGCGAGGATGAAGGACAGGACAAGGGAAATGATGGCGATGCGCCCTGCAAGTCTGGCGCGTTCGATGGTGCCGCCGAGATCGCCGTTATTCATAGTATCGTAACTCCATGTTATGGGGATGAAAAAACAAAACGTATCCTTGAACTATACTATATTTTTGAAAAAACGCAAGTCGGAAACGTCTTTTTTCGCCTTTTTTTCCGTTTCCCGGTGGTTTTTTCGGGTTTCCGGGCTATATTGTGAATAGGGGGCGGCTTTCGCGCCGCCGTACCCGATCCCGCCGCAGTCAACCTTGTCACTTCCCTGCCGGAGAATGCGCCCCATGGAAAAGAACATCTCGCTCATGAACGATCTGCATAAGATCGATCTTTCCGCCGCGGTTAATCCGTCCTTCATGCCGGAGGCGGAAACGAAACCGGCGCAGAACGGTCCGATTCAGCTTCCCGTCTCCAAACCGCTGTCCGAAGCGGTACAGCGGCGTCTGACCGATTTCCGGCTATCGCGGCGGGACCTGGCCGTCCGCGTCACGGAATCCCTGGCCGGGATCGAACGGGAGATCGCGGATTCCGAACGAAGGCTCCGGGAGCTCGGACCTCGCCGGGAGCGCCTCGCGTCCATCGCCGAGGAGCTGAGCCGCGAGAATCCGCTTGATGCCGAGGGCGGCGTCACGCAGACGCAGATCGCCGCGGAATCCCGCCGCCTGGAAGAACTCCGCCTGGACGCCTGCCGCATGATCGCGGAAACCGGTACGACGACGCAGAATATCCCGCTTCCTTCGCAGAAGTCTTCCTCGCTCGAAGGCATCGACTGGGGATCGGTCACGTTCGGGCAGCTCTGCCGCATCGGCTGGGGCGTTTTTTTCCCGTTCATCGTGTCGGTCATCCTGGCGGCGCTCCTGATCGGGGCCGCGGTCATCGCGGCGTTCAACGGCACGATCCGGTGGTGACGGCATGAAGAATTCCCCGAAACACGGCCGAGGCAGAATCGGAGACCGGGGCGGAAACGCCCGGATGAACCACCTGAAGATCGTGGAGCACGGACGGGATTCCGGGCAGATGTTCGACAGCCCCGGCCGGCGTGCGCTGGCATTCCGCAGATTCCTGATTTTCCTGCTGGCCGCCGTGCTCGTCCTGATCGGGCTTGCATCGGTCGTCGGCGCACGCTTCTTCTGAATCCGACGCCCCGGGTCACGGCATCGGGATCGGCGCCAGGTACGTGAACGGCGCGACCGGGATGTTCCGCAGGATCGTGAACAGAACGATGACGATGCCGATCGCGACCGCAACGGGGCGTTTTATGGGGGTATTCGGCTTCACGATCAGAAATGCGACCAATGCGGCCAGCGGGATCAGCAGAGCGTTGTCGTGCAGGCTCGTCTTCACGTCGCCGTGCAGCAGCGCGGACATAGCGCGCGTGGCGCCGCAGCCGGAACAGTACAGGCCGGTCCATTCGTGGAGCGTGCATTTCGGCAGCCATTTCGAATGAGGACTGCCCGGCGGGACGAGCAGCAGGACACCGCACGCCGCTGCGCCCAGCGCGAGGAGCAGTACGAGCCTCATCAGTTCCGGTTTCGTGAGAAATGGCTTTTTCATGCTGCGGGATGTCGGTCGGCGGCAGAGGTCCGCGTGGGGGCAGACGGCTTCAGGGTACGGGCGCGGCTCCGGAAGAGGAAACCAGTTCGGCCAGGTTCGGGATGAAGGAAAGACCGCCGCAGAAGAGCGACAGTCCGATGGAAATCCAGCAGAAAATCTTTGCGAGGTTCGAGTATTTCCGCGCTTTTTCGAAATCGCCCTTCTGGACCTCCCGGGAGACCATCGCCGCGAATATGATCGCCACAATGCTGGACGGCTGGCAGCAGCAGAGCAGCGTGAAGATCGCGAATCCCATGTTGGAGTCGATTTCGGACGGATCGCCGTCATCCCCGGGGTTGACCGGCTCGTTGCGGTCGCCGTCGCTGCCCCAGCGGATATCCTGGCCGGTCTTCTTAAGCGGATTCACGAACCCCGTTTCTCCCTCGGGCTGCCCGTCCGCGGTGACCTCCGGTTCGTTGACGACGGGCGCATCCGGCGCGGGTTGAACTGTTTGCGGCGCGGGGCGGCGGATTTCCGGTTCGTTGACGACGGTTGCGTCCGGCACGGTTCGTTCCGTTGCGGCGGAGGGGTTCGCATCCGCCTGTTCATCGCGGAAAACGGTTTTACCGGAGTTCTTCAGCGGGTTCACGAATCCGGTCGGCTCCTTCCGCGGTGCATCCGGTCCGCCGTCCACGTTGACGCGGACAATGCCGTCGCCGGAGTCCCTGTCTTTGTCGGAGAGGCTGAACTTCTTCCGTCCCGGTTCGGAGAGACTGAATTTCTTCTGGCCTCCGTCGGAAAGGCTGAACTTTTTCTGGCCTCCGTCGGAAAGGCTGAATTTCTGACGGCTGGTATCGACGGCGCTGCCCGAACGGTCCAGGTCTTTTTCCTTCGCATAATCCGGAAGATCCTTGATGTTGCGTTCGGAACGTTCATTTCCGAACGTGCCGCCGGACCGTTTCGTGCCGCAGGCGGGGCAGATCTCCGCGTTGTCGGGGATTTGCCTGCCGCAGTTTTTACAGAACATGCCGATGCTCCTTTGGGTATGATGTCGTTCTCCGGAAAGATTCCATTGCTGTATTACACTGTATCATACCATGAAAAACGGAAAAATCAACCGCAAATCGGAAAAAAAAGAGAAAAAGCGGCCATGACGACATTTTTCCGGGGAAAGGCGACGACCGGACCGGGAAAAAACGTGAAACGGCGGATAAAATGCCTGCTTTTTTCGGTTTTTCAATTGCTTTTTTCGAAAAATGTGGTATCTTTTGCGGATGACCTTTTTTCTTTTTAACAAAAATACACTCAACACACGAAAGGAAACGAGATGGACGCAACCACCCTGCGCAAAGCCGCCGACACAATCCGCATTTTATCCGCCGAAGCGATTCAGAAGGCCAAGTCCGGGCATCCCGGCATGCCCATGGGCAACGCCGATTTCGCCATGGTCCTCTGGGCGAAGTACCTCCGCCACAACCCGGCCGACCCGACCTGGATCGGACGCGACCGCTTCGTGCTGTCCGCCGGACACGGCTCCATGCTGATCTATTCGCTCCTGCACCTCTTCAACTACGGCCTGTCCATGGACGAGTTGAAGAACTTCCGCCAGTGGGGCAGCCTGACCCCGGGCCATCCCGAGTTCGGCCACACGAAGGGCGTCGACATCACGACCGGCCCGCTGGGAAGCGGCTTCGGCTCCGCGGTCGGCATGGCCATCGCAGCCAAGCAGTTCGCGGCCCGCATCGGCCTTGACAAGACGGACATCCAGCAGAGCCGCATCTTCGTGATCAGCGGCGACGGCTGCATGATGGAAGGCAACACCTCCGAGGCCGCCAGCCTCGCCGGCCACCTCAAGCTCGACAACCTCGTCGTCTTCTATGACGACAACAACATCACCATCGAAGGCAACACCGGCCTGGCGTTCACCGAAAACGTCGCCGCCCGCTACGCCGCCTACGACTGGCGCGTCCTCCGCTGCGACGACGCCAACGACATTGCCAAGGTCGATGCCGTCCTGGCCGAAGCCGTCAAGTCCGACGGCCGCCCGACCCTCATCATCGGCAAGACCACCATCGGATTCGGCGCTCCGCACAAGGCCGGCACGCACGGCTGCCACGGCGAACCCCTCGGCGACGAGGAACTCGCCGCCACGAAGGCAAATCTCGGCTGGACCGAAGAACCCTTTACCGTCCCGCAGGCCGTCAAGGACATGCTCGCGGGCCGCGTGAAGGAACTCGCCGCCGAAGCCGCCGCCTGGAATGAAAAGTTTGCGGCGTTCGTGAAGTCCGCCGACCAGGCCCTGATCGACAGCCTCATCAACCGCACCGTTCCCGAGAACATCCTCGACGAACTCCTCGCCGCCGCTCCGGTCGACAAGCCGGTCGCCTCCCGTGCCTCCAGCGGCACCATCCTCCAGAAGGCCTCCGCGCTCGTTCCGGCCCTCGTCGGCGGCGCCGCCGACCTGGCTCCGTCCACCAAGACCGCGGTCAAGGGCGCGGGCGATTTCAGCGTGGAAGACCGCGCCGGACGCAACCTGCACTTCGGTATCCGCGAGCTCGAGATGGGCATGGCGGGCAACGGCATGGCGCTGTTCGGCACGGCCATCCCGTACACCTCCACGTTCGCGGTGTTCTCCGACTACATGAAGCCGGCGATCCGCCTGGCCGCGATCCAGAAGCTCCATGAACTCTACATCTTCACGCACGATTCCTTCTACGTCGGCGAAGACGGCCCCCCGCACGAGCCCATCGAACAACTCGCCATGCTCCGCAGCATTCCCGATATGACCGTGTTCCGTCCGGCCGAAGCCCACGAAGTCGCGCACTGCTGGGCCGCCGCCCTGAAGAAGCAGGGCCCCGTCGCCATGATGATGACCCGCCAGGACCTCCGTCCCTTCGACGCCGACCTGGCCGCGAAGATCGACGT
>JAGCTY010000093.1 GCA_017963105.1 Lentisphaeria bacterium | reverse complement strand
TGCTTGCTTGCTTGCCTGCCTGCCTGCTTTTCACGGACGCGGACAGACGCGCCTTATTCGAAGAAGGCGAAAACGGGAAACGGTCAACTGTTCCGGCAGGCGTCATAGTCGTATTCGATGTATAATCGGGAAGTATGATTTTTGCATAATATATCATTGGAAACTGCAAATGCAAACAGACAGATTCCAAAATAAGGAAAAAACTTTGAGAAACAGAGAACGGGAGGAGGCAAAGCCGCCGCCGCAGTGCCCTGCTCCGCGCGGACACGAAGAAAGAAAGCCTCCGCCGCTCCGAAACGCACAATCAACTCTTTTTGGGAATGGCGGAGAGCGGCACGGCGGACAGCGCGGCCTGAAGCGTCGCGGGCGTCGCCTTCCGGACGGTGGGGAGTTCGGGAGACCAGGCGGCGATGCGCGCCTCCTGCACCAGCAGGAAGAAGTCGAAGAACGGGCGGCATTCCTCGAGGTTGACGCCGGCGTCGTACAGCAGGTGGAACTTGTCGATGAACGGCGTGACCGTCTCGCCTTTCGTGCGGTCGCGTCCATAGGACTGATCGGCGCGTTCCAGGCGCACCCGGAGCGCGCGCAGATAGCGCGGATAGCGCGCCACGGCGTCGGGCGTCCGCAGGAATCCCTTGCGGAACAGCACGGCGAGCTGGCGGTTCACGTCGGCATCGGTGAAGGAATCCGCCGGGAGGTCGCCGAGGCGGCGTTCGATGGGTTCGTAGGCGGCGAGCATTCGAAGCAGCGCCGAAACGTCCTCGCGCACGGCGTCCGCCAGGCGGTCCCGCAGGCGCAGGCAGGCGTCGTCGAACGCCTTTGCGTCGCGGATATCCTCGGGCGGACACCCGATGGCGCGGGCGACGGCGTTGTCGGTCAGGTCGGCGCGCCAGTCCGGATCGTCCGGGAAGAACTCGTATTCGAGCGTGCGTCCGAGTTTGGCAAGGGTCCGCATGTGCGCGAACATCTCCGGGTAGCGGATGCGGAAAAGGGCCAGGACGGCGCGGCGGTGCGCGGCGCACGCCTCGGCTTCGTCCAGGAAGAGCGCGCAGCCGATGCTTTCCCCGCCCTGTTCCCGGAAGAATCCCGGGTAGACTTCGCGGCCTTTGCCGTGGCTGAGGCGGACGGAGACGGGCAGTTCGGAGATGCTGTCCGGCCACGTGGTCTCGCCGTGCAGCTCCCATTTGCGGGCGGCGGCGTGGCGGCTGGACACGGTCTCGGCGGAATCGTCCGTTTCGGGCAGGTCGCGGACCACGCGGAGGAGCTTGCCGTGTTCGTTCAGGATGGCGAACTTGAGGATGAGGAACTCCGGGAGCTCGATGTCGTCGAACGCGGATTCGTCGAAGTCGCAGCCGCGGAAGGTCCGCAGGAACGACGCAAGCACACGCGGCAGGTTGCGCGCCGGATAGATCTCGCCGCTTTTCAGTCCCGCCAGAAATGCCTCGACGCATTCGTCCAGCGGCAGGAGCTTCTTGCGTTCGGTCTTGGTCAGGGAACGGAACATGTAGTCGAGCTTCATGCGCAGGAAGCCGGGCACGAGGTATTCGGCGGCGGCGCGCGGGAAGAGATTCAGGTGCGCCTCCGGCAGGCGGACCGTGATGCCGTCGTCCTCCTCGCCCGGATCGTACACGTATTCCAGACCGTAGCTCTCGCCCTCGGCCTCCAGGCGGTCCGGGAAATCCGTGTCCGGCAGGGAATCCGGCGGCACGAGCGCGATGTCTTCCGGCTTCGGGTCGTAGGAACGGTGCCGCCGGGTCCAGTCCTTGCGGATGTCGGACACGCTGCACATCCACGGCGGCAGGACGCGCAGGAAATGCTGTTCGAGGGCGTGGAGGTCGACCACGGAACCGGAGCGCCGGAGTTTCGCCTCGAACGTGTGCAGATGATTTACCAGCTCGTTGGTACGTATCAGCCACGGCGCGGCCGGGTCCTTGATCCGGCAGGGCACCAGCGCCTCCTTGATAAACACTGCGCGCGCAGCGTCCCGGTCGACGCGTCCGTAGTGGCATCGGCGGCCCGGATGGATCGGGAGCGCTCCGGCAAAGACGCGTTCGCGGGCGAACACGAACCCGCTGACCTCGTCCCACATGATGCGGTCGTAGGTGCGGGAACACAGCTCCGGCGCGATCTCCTCCAGCCACGCGCCCTCGACCACGGCGCAGCAGCGCCCGAAGACGCGGCTGGTCTCCATGATCGTGAAGCACAGCAGCCATTCCGGCGCTTTCTTGAGCTTGGCGAGCGCGGAGCCGGGGAAGATACTGAACATGCGGCCCGTGCGGTCGAAATACTGTTTCTTCTCCGGGTCCCAGCACGCCAGACGGCGCGGCAGGCCGCCCATGAGAGATTTGTGGATCGGGTCGGACCGGTCCGCGCGGAGTTCGATCTCAAGCGATTCCAGCTCGGTTTCCGGTTCGAGGTATTCGAGCAGGTCGGCGCAAAGGTTGCGCCACTCCTGCATGCGGCGGAAGTTCAGGTAGTTGGCGCGGCAGAATTTGCGGAACTGCGACTTGGAGACGCGGAACGCCTCGTCCGCCGCCAGCCATAGCTTCACGATGCTCAGGAAGTCCGATTCCGGCACGTCGAACTGCCGCTGCGCCGTGTCCGCCTCCTTCGCCTTCTCGAACGGGCGTTCGCGCGGGTCCTGCATCGACAGGAACGCTGCGATCAGCAGGATTTCCGGCAGGACGCCGCGGTCCACGCCGTCGAGCAGGATGCGTCCGAGGCGCGGCCCGACGGGGAGTTCCGCCAGGCGACGTCCTTCGTCCGTGAGCGCGCCGGAAGCATCGATGGCGTGCAGGTCGGTCAGCGTGGTCAGGCCCTCGCGGATCAGCTGGGGCGACGGCGGATCGACGAACGGGAACTGGACGATCGGGGGGAGTTTCAGCGCGGCCATCTGCAGAATGACGCCCGCCAGAGACGCGCGCTGGATCTCCGGCGGCGTGAACTCGGCGGCATCGGCGAGCGTTTCCTCGGCGCAGAGATGCACGCACACGCCGTCCTGTTCGCGTCCGCAGCGTCCGCGCCGCTGCATGGCACTCGCGCGGGAAATACCCTCGATTCGGAGCTCCTGGATGCCGCTTTTCGGATTGTAGCGGGAAAGCCTGACCAGCCCGGAATCGACCACATAGCGGATGCCCGGGATCGTGATGGACGTCTCCGCCACGTTTGTCGCCAGCACGATCCGCCGGTTCGAGGACTGCGGCGCGAAGATGCGTTCCTGTTCGGACGCGCTCATGCGACCGAAGAGCGGCAGGATCTCCGTGCGGGGGTAGTCGCGCCCGGTCAGCATGTCGGCGCAGTCGCGGATTTCGCGTTCGCCTGGCAGGAAAACGAGGATGCCGCCGCGTTCGCCCGCGTCGAGCAGATACTCCACGCCGCGCGCGACGGATTCCGCCAGTTCCTCGTCCTGAAGCGGCTCCAGATAGACGTCCTCGACCGGGTACACGCGCCCCCCGACCTCGATGACCGGGGCGTCGCCGAAGAACGACGCGATGCGGGCGGCATCGAGCGTAGCGGACGAGATGATCACGCGGAGTTCGGGGCGGCGCGCGAGCAGGAGCTTCATGTATCCGAGCAGAAAGTCGATGTTGAGGGAGCGCTCGTGCACCTCGTCCAGGATGATGCAGTCGTATTGGTACAGTTTCGGGTCGTTCTGCGTCTCCGCCAGCAGGATGCCGTCCGTCATGAACTTGATGACCGTGGAGTCGTCCGTGCGGTCGTCGAACCGGACCTGATACCCGATCTCGTGCCCGCAGGTGCATCCGGTCTCGTTCGAGAGACGGCGGGCGAGCGCGGATGCGGCGATCCTGCGCGGCTGGGTGCAGCCGATCCGTCCGGCGCGCCCGAACCCCTCCAGCAGGGCGGCCTTCGGGAGCTGCGTGGTCTTGCCGGAACCCGTAGTGCCGCAGATGACGATGACCTGGTGCGACCTCAGCGCGGCGCGGATTTCCGGGATTTTCGCGGTGATCGGGAGGTTGTCCGGGAACTCGCAGCGGATGCGGGATGCGGACGGAACGAGCGAGCGTTTCTTCGCGGTTTCGAGCAACCGGAAAAACTCCTCGCGCTTCGGTTCCGCCGCCTCGGGATCGCTGTCCAGCAGATCGAGGAAAGCGCGGCGGCGTTTGCTCAGGCGGGCGCGGTCGGTCAGACGCAGGGCGGACCAGATGCGCGCGATTTCCCGCCGGACCTGGCGTGGGTCGCAGCTCATAGATACTCTCCAGCACCGGGCGACTGGATGAAGTTCACGAGCACGTCGGCGCGCCGGTAGAAGTCCGCCGGGCCGTGCGCGTACGTCAGCACCTGCTGCCGCCAGTAGTACAGCCCGTCGTCGGAGATGCCGGCGAGGTAGTCCAGCTCGGCGGTCAACGCGCCGGAATCAAACGGCTCGTTCAGGACATGCCCGCCGGACGCCAGCACGATGTCCTGAAATCCGCAGACCTCGGTGCAGACCACGGGCAGGCCGGATGCAATCGCTTCGATCAGGATGGAACCGGCGGCCTCGCGCCGGGCGGGATGCACCAGATAGTCGGCAGCGCAGAGGAGTTCCGGCAGGTCGGGGCGTCCGCCGTCGAAGATCACGCGGTCGGCGATGCCGAGCTCGGCGGCCTGTTTTTCGCACTGTTCGCGGCCGAGAAACCCGGTGATGAACAGGTGCAGGCGGGCGCGGCGTTCCGGCGGGAGGTCGGCGTATGCTGTCAGGATGCGGTCGACGCCCTTCAGCAGCATGTCGTGCGCCGCCGTGACGGCGAGGCGTTCGCTGTCCTTCAACCCGAGCTCGGCGCGCTTGCGGACGCGGACGGCGTCGGTATCCGGCACACGGCCGCAGGCGGGGTTCATGCCGGGCGGCAGGCGCAGGAACCGCGCGGGCTGTGTGCCGTAGACGCCGAAGAACGCGTTGATCTGCGGGGTGACGAGGTAGAAAATGTATGTGGATGATTCGGGCGAGAAAACGGCTCTTTCCCGTTCGAGGAGACGCGGATCGGCATGCTCCGGATTGCTGCCGAGGCAGTCGAACCCGGCAAAAAAGAAATCCACGCCGGGGATCAGCTCGAACGCCGCCGTCCGGTCGAACGTCTCGCGGTCGGTCAGTTCATGGAACGCCGTTTCCAGCGCGTCCAGGTCGTCGGCTTCGCCTGTCCCGGGGAGCGGCACGGTCAGGATTCTGAGGTTGTCCGGGCGTTCGCCCTCCCACGAGCCGACCAGGCACGTCACGTCGTGTCCTCGGTCCGCGGCGGCTTCGGCGGCGCGCAGAAAATCCGTCTGGAGGCCGCTGTAGGGGAAATACCGGGCGATGAGGAAAAGGATTTTCATGGTTCCGGCTCGTCGTCCAGCGGGAAATCGATCTGCGACAGCGAATCCGCCCCGGCGAGCAGCATCACGAGGCGGTCGAACCCGAGCGCGGACCCGGCGGCGGGCGGCATCCCGCGGTCGATCGCGTCCAGGAACGCCGTCGGTTCGGGGTATTCCGTGAGGCCGAGACGCTTGCGGGTGGCGCGGGCGGCGGCGAACCGTTCCCGCTGGACCGCGGGATCGACCAGCTCGCTGTAGGTGTTCGCCAGCTCGACGCCCGCCACATAGACTTCCCAGCGTTCGGCGAGGGTCGGATCGGATGGTTTCGCGCGGGCGAACGCGCCGAACCGGACCGGATAGTCGATGAGCACGCACGGACGATCCTTCGGCAGGTTCGGCTCGACTTTTTCGACCAAAATCTCCTCGAACAGCGATTCCTGTTCCGCGACCTCGTCGGCGGAAACGCCCGCAAACGTGCGGAACGCCTCGCGGACGGGAAGCAGAGTCCATTCGCCGCCGAGCTCGACTTCGTAGCCGCGCGACTTGATCTTCGTGCCGCCGGTGCAGGTGATCGCGGCCTCGATGATGATCGCCCGGATGGTGTCCAGCAGCTCCATGTAGTCGGCGTGCGCCATGTAGAATTCGAGCATGTCGAACTCGGTCCGGTGCAGACGTCCGCGTTCGCCTGCCCGGAAACACGGTCCGATCTGGTAGATGCGGTCCATGCCCGCGCAGAGCAGGCGTTTCATCTCAAGTTCGGGCGACGTACGCAAAAAGAACGCGCCCGAGGGAGGAGCGTCAATATACTCCTCCGCCGCGGGCGCTGCGATACGGACCGGGGTGGTGACCTCGGTGAAGCCCCGTTTGTCGAACCCCGCCCGGACCGCGGCCAGGACGCGGGCGCGGAATTTCAGCGCCGCGACGGTCTGCTGGAGCCGGGTGAAAGGGTCCACGGTTCGGGCCTTCGGCTTATGTCAGCCCTTGCTGACGCGTTCGGCGTATTCTCCGGTGCGGGTGTCGATGCGGATCGTGTCGCCGACGTTGATGAAGAGCGGGACCATGACGTCGTAGCCGTTGTCGGTCTTCGCGGGCTTCATCACGTTGGAGCTGGCGGTGTCGCCGCGGACGCCGGGTTCGGTTTCGGCGACCACCTTCTCGATGAAGGTCGGGAGAGTGATGTCGATGAGCTTGCCGTTGAAGAAGAGGCCCTGGCAGAGGGCTTCCTCGATCAGGAAGTAGGTGCGCTTGCCGAGGGCTTCCTCGTTGATGGATATCTCTTCGTAGGTCTCGGCGTCGCTGAACACGTAGTTCTGGCCGTCGTGGTAGGAGTAGTACATGTCGCGTTCTTCAAGGTTCGGGATGCCGACCTTGTCGACGGGGCGGTAGGTGCGGTCCATCGTGCTGCCGTTGATCATGCTTTTCAGCTTGCAGCGGTAGAGCGCGGTGCCTTTGCCGGGCTTGCAGAATTCAAAATCGGTGATCACGTACGGCTGGCCGTCGATTTCAACTTTGAGACCTTTCTTCAGGTCTGCGGCATCATACATTGCCATGGTATTTTCTCCGTTTGCTGATGGGGTTGCGGATTAAAGTCAAAACTATAATATAGCATAAAAACACGCTTTTGCAAGATGTTGCGCCGGAAAAACAGCGTCTTCCCGCGGAAAAAAACGTGAGTTTACAGCGAATATGAATGCGGCGGCCGGTCAGAAAAGGCCGTCGACCGTGCCGTCGTCCGCGATATGGATGCGTTCCGCGGCGGGCGAAGACGGCAGACCGGGCATCGTCATGATATCGCCCGCGAGCGCCACGACGAATCCCGCGCCGCCGGAGATCTTCAGGTTGTGAATCAGCAGGTCGAAACCCTCCGGTGCGCCGATGAGCGACTGGTCGCCGGTGAAGCTGTACGGGGTTTTCGCGACGCAGACGGGCATGGAATTGCCGCCGTACTTCGCGAGCAGTTCGAGCTGGCGTTCCGCCTCTTCCGTAAAGACCGCGCCGCGTCCGCGGTAGATGCGACGGACGATCGTGTCGAGCTTTTCCCGCAGGGACATGCCTTCGAGCGGATAGGCGAAAGCGAATTCCGAATTGCTGTTCTTATCGCAGAGTTCCATGATCGCGTCGGCGAGTTCGAGGCCGCCTTCGCCGCCTTTCGCCCAGACGTCGGAAAGCACGGTGCGGACGCCCATGGGTGCGCAAGCCTTCATGACCAGGTCGAGTTCCGCCTGCGTATCGGCGGGGAACTTGTTCACGGCGACGACCGCGGGGAGCCGGAAGACGTTCACGAGGTTGTCGAGGTGGCGCAGCAGATTCGGCAGACCGCGTTCGAGCGCGGCGAGGTCCTCGTGCTCCAGCTCGTTTTTCGCAAGGCCGCCGTGCATCTTCAGCGCGCGGACCGTGACGACGAGGACGGCGGCGGCGGGTTTGAGGCCCCCGAGGCGGCATTTGATGTCGATGAACTTCTCCGCGCCCAGGTCGGCGCCGAATCCGGCCTCCGTGACCGTGTAGTCGGCCAGCTTGAGGGCGAGCCGGGTCGCCAGCAGGGAGTTGCATCCGTGCGCGATGTTCGCGAACGGGCCGCCGTGGATCAGGACGGGCGTCCCTTCCAGCGTCTGCACAAGGTTCGGCTTGATCGCCTCCTTCAGCAGGACGGCGGCGGCTTCGGCTGCGTGGAGGTCGCCCGCGGTGACGGGTTCGCCGTGGACGTTGTACGCCACGATCACGTTCGCGATGCGGCGTTTGAGGTCGGCGATGTCCGTGGCCAGGCAGAGTACGGCCATCAGTTCGGAGGCCGCCGTGATCTCGAATCCCGCCTGCCGGGTGTATCCGCCCTTGCCCTTCGTGCGCAGCTCGATGTGGCGCAGCGCGCGGTCGTTCATGTCCAGGCAGCGTTTCAGCACCACGCGGTCCGGGTCGATCTGAAGCGCGTTGCCATGGAAGATGTGGTTGTCGGTCATGGCGACAAGCAGGTTGTTCGCCGCGCAGACCGCATGGAAATCGCCCGTGAAATGCAGGTTGATGTCCTCCATCGGGATGACCTGCGACCAGCCGCCGCCGGCCGCCCCGCCCTTGCGTCCGAAGACGGGGCCGAGGGACGGTTCGCGGATTGCTGCGACGACTTTCTTCCCGCGCCGGCGGAGCGCATCGGCCAGGCCGATGGTCGTGGTGGTCTTGCCCTCGCCCGCCGGAGTCGGCGTGATCGCGGTCACGAGGACGAGGCGTCCGTCCGGCTGACCGGCGAGACGTTCATACACGCACGGCTCGAGCTTGGCTTTGTTTCGCCCGTAGGGTGCGTAGTCTGTTTCGGAAAGTCCGAGCGGGGCGGCGATTTGCGGGATGGGGCGGCAGGGGACGCCGTTTGCGATTTCGAGGTCGGATTTCATATCGGATGTCCTTGTGTCAGATTAGTTTAACCTCATAATATACCATCATGCCGTGCAAATTGCAAGTTCATGGCGCAAAAACGAGCATTTCCGCGACGTCGTTCCAGAACGCCAGGCCGCGTTCGGTCGGCGCGACCGTGTCCTCCGTGAGTGTCACGAGGCCGCGTCCGGCAAGCTCGTTCAGCGGGCCGGAAAAGTCGTCCCATGTACAGTCTGTCTCCTCCTCGAATTCCAGTTTCGTCCAGCCGCGCACGGTACGCAGCCCCATCATCAGGATTTCGCCGAGGCGCGCCCGCCTTGGAATGCGGTCGATTTCCGGCGGTGCGCCGTCCAGCCACGCTCGCAAATCGGCGGCCTGTGTCCATCGGTCGGTCCCGTCGAACGAGCACGCCGCGGGTCCGAGTCCGAGGTATGTCTGTCCGTGCCACACGTTGGAATTGTGACGCGATTCGAAGCCGTGGCGCGCATAGTTGCTGATCTCGTACCGTGGAAGTCCGGCTGCGCCGAGGATCGTGCCCGCCTGTTCCCACATGGTCTCGGAAAGCGCGTCGTCCTCCGGCCTGCCGGCTACCCTGCGGGCGAACGGCGTGCCGGGTTCGGGCGTGACGGAATATGCGGAAATATGTTCGGGGGCGAGCTCAAGCGCAAGTTCGAGGTCGCGCCGCCAGAGTTCAGGCGTTTCGCCGGGCAGTCCGTACATCAGGTCAAGTCCGAGGTTGCGGAGTCCGGCCTCGCGCAGATTCCGCACAGCCTCCAGCGGGACCGGTCCCGCGTGGGCGCGGCGTCCGACCGCCTCCAGCAGGGCAGGGGCGAACGACTGGATTCCGAGCGTGACGCGATTGGCGAACGAAGCCAGGACGGAGGCTTTTTCCGGCGTGACGGTGAACGGGTTCGCCTCAATGGAGATTTCGACGGCGGCGGGCACGGCTGCACGGACGGCGGAAAAAAGCCGGTTCAGAACGTCTTCCGGCAGAAGCGACGGCGTACCGCCCCCGAAATAGACGGTTTCGGCGTTCCCGAGGCGCGGAGCGCTCTCCTCCAGCTGGAACAGAATCCGGTCGAGCCACCGGCGGATCGCCGCCGCATCAGGCGAGGGTTCGGAGTAGAACGCACAGTAGTCGCACTTTCCGTCGCAGAACGGCACGTGGATGTAGAGGTTGCGCATCAGTTGAAGTAGTGGTGGATGACCGCGCCCCGCCTGATCTGGGCTTCGTATTCTTTTCGTTTTTCGGCGACTTTCTCCTTGAAAAGAGCTTCGCGGACCTCACGGTTGGCCTGGCTGAACGGAACAAGCCTGGCTGGTTCCGTGCTGACGATGCGAAGGAAGAAAAACGCCTCCGGCGCTTCGATCGGGCCGACGATGTCCCCGGTCTTTTTGCCGTCCAGCGCCTCAATGAACTCGGGGCGGAGCCTGCCGATCTCGATGCTTTCGCTGATGCCCCCCGAGGAGGCGTTCGCGCCGTCGGATTTTTCCAGCACGAGGCGCGTGAAGTTCTTTTGGGACGGATCTTCGTCGAGCGCCTTGCGGACGGCGTTGACGACCGCCTTCGGGTCGCCTCCGGCGGAACCGGCGGTCACGTTGATCTGAAGCATCTGGAGGGAGATCTTCTCCGGGACGGTCCATTTTTCGGGATGCGCCTTGTATTCCTCGTAGACCTCCTTCGGCGTAACGTTCACATGGTGGTTGCAGTCGCGGATCAGAAGGACTTCGACGGCGATCCGTTCCTTCGCCTCTTCGCGGAGCCGTTCCGGCGTGATGCCGAGCGGCTGGAGGCTCTTCTCGAGGGCGGCACGGGACTCCGCGCCGCCGGTGCGTACCAGCTCGTCCAGCAGATTTTCGATCTCCTGGCGCGGGATGTCGAACGGTTCCGCCTTGTATTTTTCGTAAATCAGCTTGCGGGTCACGATATCCTCGATCGCCTCATCGCGCAGTTTCTGTGTCTCGGAGAAGAGGCGTTCCCCGGAGTAGATCCCCGCGAGTTCCTTCTCCCGGGAGCCCGTTTCCAGGATCACGTCCAGCAGGGTGATCGGTTCGCCGTTCACGGACACCAGGACCGAGTCGATCCGTGTCCCCGGCAGGGGGATGGGGATGTTCGCGGTATCCCTGATGTTCTTTTCTTCGCGCGACTGGACGACGGAGAGGACGTCCTGTTCGGAGGAGGCCGGATCGGCCGCGGACGAATGCAAAAGCGAAACGGCGCAGACGGCGAGCGTCAGGGCCGGCAGGAGGGATCTGATTGTCATGATATTACGTCCTCGGTTTCCGTTTTTGCGGTTTCGGTTGTTTCGTAAAAGGATTGATTACAATAGCATGAATTTATGAAAAATCAAGGCTGCCCCGTCATGCGCATCGTGACGGCGTCGGCGGCTTCCCGCAGGAGCCCGAGTTCGTCCAGCACGTCCAGGATCGTGTAGCGGTTCCGGATCAGCTGCGCCGCCAGGATGCCGTGTTCGAACTGGTCGCTGCCGAGGCCGATGTCCTCGGGCGCGGTCGGACAGGAGGCGGCGCGGAACATGGCCTTCAGCGTGTCGAACGGGATCAGGCATTCGGCGGTGCGTTTCACCAGTGCGTCCCAGTGTGCGAAAATGAGCTCGCGGCGCGTGGCCATGGCATCGCCGGCCAGGAATTTGCCCATCGCGATTTCTCCGGTCTTTGCGCCGTAGCATCCGCGGGAGAGCAGTTCGTCGACTTCGGCGCGGCGTTCCTGTTCCGTACGCGGGGGACGTGCATTGGCGCGTGCCCAGGCGGCGTCGTGGCCGTCGAACAGCCATTCCATCAGGGCGGTGGAGGCGAGCGTGCCGATTCCGACCTTGAATCCGTGCGATACGGGGACGCCCTCGAGCTCGAGGTTCTCCATTTCCCACAGGTGGCTGATCATGTGCTCCGCGCCGCTGGCGGGACGGGATTCGCGGTACATCTGCATGGAGTAGCCGGTGGCGGCGAGCCCGAGGAAGATCGCTTCGATGTCGGCGGGGTCGGAGAGCCATTTGCGGAGGTCCTTCTGCACCAGGTTCCACACGTCGGCGCGGATCGGTTCGATCCCGAGTTCATCGGCGATCACCCAGTCGGCGCCGCCCGCGACCTTCGCGGCCAGGTCGGCATAACCGGATGCGTTCATCGGCGCAGGTGCGGCTTTCAGGACGTCGGTATCGGCGGCGACGACGAGCGGGGCGAGACAGGGCAGCGTTTTCTTCAGGCCGTTGTCGGTCATGGCCGCGCCGTAGGACGTGTAGCCGTCCACCGAGGCGGCGGTCGGAACGCAGAGGTAGCGGTGGCGCGTGACTGCCGAGGCGCGTTTCACGAGGTCGTTGATTGTGCCGCCTCCGACCGAAACCGGCACGCAGTCGAACGGCATGGCGTCGGTGAGGCGCGGGGTCAGGGCGTTGTCCGCGTGGATCATCGGCACGGCGGGGAAGATGAACGGTTCGTGCGGGTCGAGCCCGGCGGCCTTCAGAATATCATACAGCGCAGTGCCGGCTGCTTTCCATGTGTTTTCGTCGGCCACGATCCAGGGGCGGCGCGACTGGAAAAAACGGCGCACAAGCTCCGGCGTCTCGGGCAGCGTGCCTCGCCCCATTGCGAACGCCTCGGTTTCCATTCCGGGAGGGATCTGCAGCAGTTCCATGGCGGAATCTCCTTATTGCATTCCGGGGTTCCAGCCGGACTGCTGGTCCCGGTTGTTCTGTGCGGAGCCGGCGGCGCGGCGGGCGTTTTCGGCGTCGGCCTCGGCTTTTTTTCTGGCTTCCGCCTCGGCGTCGGCGCGTTTGTTCGCTTCCGCGAGATTGTTCGAAAGGGTGCGGTTCCTTTCCCGGAGATCCTCGATCTTGCCGGAAAGGACGGATATGTTTTCATTGAGCCTATCGATGTCTTTGCCGCGTTCGGTCTGGACGGCGAGTTCCTCGCGGAGCTTGCGTATTTCCTCATCGCGCGCGGGTTCGCCGGCGGCCGCCTGGTCAAGTTTCCCCTGCAGGGATTCGATCTGCTGAAGGAGCTTGAGGCGTTCGGCGGCGAACTGTTCCTTCTCAAGTGCGATGCGCGCCTCGAACTGCGCCTGCTGCGCCTCCATCGCCGAACCGCTGGTTCTCCTCATTTCCTCGATCGCAGCCTCGAATGCCGCACGCTGAGCCGGGAGATCGGCGCGAATCTTCTGGATTTCATCGTTCATGCCGGAGACGCGCCCCTCCATGCCGGACAAACTGCCCGTGAGGCCGGAGACACGCCCCTCCATGCCGGACAAACTGCCCGCGAGGCCGGAGATGCTGCCGGAGAGATTGCCGACGTCGGCGCGGAGCGCGTTTTCGCGTGTTTCCGAGCCCGCCGAGAGCGCGGCGATGGCGGTCGCGGTGTCGCGGCTGGCGGCAGTGTTGTCGCGCTGGACCATGAAATTGACGTAGAAGAGCACCAGGAAACCGGCCAGGACCACGATGATCATGACGGCCACGGCGAGCATCAGGCGCAGACGGCGAGCGGAGGCGTCCGCCTTCCGGTTGACCTCGCCCATTGTGTCGCACAGGTCGGAGAACTTCGATCCGAGCAGGTCGTACAGCTCGTCGAAGCTCTCCTGCTTCATCAGCGGGTAGTTTTGCGGACCGGCGTTCGTTTTTGCGGCTTCCGGTCCGCCTGGATTCAACTCGGATTCCGCCTCGGTCCCGTCCGGGGCGTCCGGCGGCTCCACGGTCGGATGGACCGGGAAAATGCGTTCCAGTTCGCCGTCGATGTCTCCGGTGGAACGTCCGGCCGTGCGGAGTTCGGCGATCTTGCAGAGCACGGAGAGCGTGCGCTCGGTGTAGAAGCGGCGGCGGCCCTGCGTCTGGATCTCGACGAACCGGGCGTATTTGCCGAGCCAGTCGGTGATGGTTGTCCGTGGTACGCCGACCTGGTCGGCCAGGTCGCTGATCGAATAAAGATTCTGAATGTCGGATTTCATGATGGTATTGGTTCCTCCTTTGCGGAAGATTGTGCTTGTTCATTCAATGCGGCGCGGACCAGGCGGATGTCCTCCTGGATGCGTGCGGCGAGTTCCTCCGGCGAGCCGAACTTTCGTTCGCCGCGGATGCGGGCGGCGAATCCGAGCGCCATTTCCCTGCCGTAGAGGTCGGGCGCGCCGTCCACCAGCAGATGCGCCTCCACGCGGATCTGTCCGCCGTTGCCGTAGGAATCGAAGGTCGGCGCGACGCCGATGTTCACCACGGCGGGAAAACGCTCGTTTCCGACGATCGCGAAGGCCGCGTAGACGCCGTTCGCCGGGAGCATCCCGCAGCGCACGTCCAGGTTCGCCGTCGCGCAATGCAGGGTGTTTCCCGCGACGCCGTATCCGGTGACGACCACGCCCGAAACGGCGGGCCGTCTGCCGAGGCAGCGCGCGGCGAACGCCACGTCCCCCGCGGCGAGCGCCTCCCGGATCTTCGTGCTGCTCACGACTCCGTACTCGTCGCGGATTTCCGGTACCGCGCGGCAGACGAAGCCAAGCTCGGATGCGAATTTCTGCAGGAGCGCGACGTCCCCCTCGCCCTTCGCTCCGAACCGCCACATGGAGCCGACGCAGACGCCGCGGACGCGGACCGGACCCGCGAGCAGGCAGCGGGACAGGAATTCCCCGGGCGAAAGCGACGCGAATTCCTTCGTGAACGGCAGGGAGACGACCGCCCGGACGCCGAGCGCGGCCAGAATGCTGAGCTTGCGCTCGCGTGACATCAGGAGCGGGGGCGGGTTGCCGGGCGTCAGGACGGCGCGCGGATGCGGATGGAAGGTCAGAACGGCGGGAGCCGCGTTCAGACGGCGGCTTTCCTCCAGCATGGCCCGCACGACCGCCACGTGGCCACGGTGCAGTCCGTCGAACGTCCCGATCGCGAAAACGGCGTCGCGGATGCCGCGTTCCGCCAGTCCGGCGGGCACGTCGCAGCAGATGAGTTCAGAGGAGTTCCAGTTCATGTTCGGATCGGGTCACTGTTTCTTTTTTGCGGAGCCGTTCTTTTTCCCGTTTTCCGGCTTTCCTGAATCCGAGCCGAAGAGGATGACCCTGTCCGGCTCCTCGATGAGCATTTCCAGACCGGCGTTTTCGCAAATGGTCCGGAGGAGATCGTACAGGGATATGTCGTCGGCGACGATGGTGACGGACATGCGGGCATATTTCGCGGGAACACTGATCTGGATTCCTTTCTTGCCGGGGTCACGCTCTCTGCTTTTCGCCTGGAGAAGCTGAATGACGTTTGACAGACCGACCTCTTCGAGATCCAGGTGTTCGAACTTGTCTTCCTTGAGGCGTCTGGTCAGGCCCGTGTCCACGGGTTTGCGGGTGGCGTCGTCGCCGGTTTTCTTTTCCGGTTTCTTCGTTTCCGGCTTGTCGGACTGCCGGACCCCGGGCAGATAGGTTTTCATCAGCTTCACGATATCGGCGTTGACGCCGGACGCCGTGCCTGCGCGGGCCGCCTCCTGCGTGACTTTCGCGCCCGCATCGAGGAGGGCCTTCACCTGTCCGGGGTCGTTGTTCGCGATCGCGAGCATCAGGGCGCTGACTTTTTTGTCGTTGGTGACGTTCGGATCGGCGTTGTTCCGCATCAGGACGTCGAACAGGCGGCCGTTTTTCGTTTCGAGCGCGAGGATGAGCGGAACGACCTTCCGGCCGGCGACATTGACCGGATCGCCGATTTTGCGGGGCGCGGCCGGAGGATTCTCCTGTTCCCCCTCCGTTTCCTCCTCGTCTTCCGGGGCGGCCCACACGCCGGCGTATTCGCGTTCCAGCCGCACGGAAAGCGCGTAAGGCGCATATGTCTTGAGCTTGGAGAGGTCGTCCGCGAGCAGAGTCTGCATGTATCCGCGCTCGACGGCCTTGACCGATTCCAGGATGTCGGAGAGCATGTCGATTTTCTTCTGCACGTCCGGGCTGTTCTTCTTTACGAACCTTGTGGCGTCCGGCCCCTTCGTCACCACATATGCGAACGTCTGTGCCATGTCCATCTCCGTCGAGTACATTCCCGTGCGGCTCACGAAATGCTTGTCCCATTCGGCCAGCACCGCGTCGAGCTTCTTCTGTGCGCTGCCGGACAGGCTTCCGCGTGTGCTTTCATATTCGAATCCGTCCGGATTGAGTTTGTTCCAGCGTCCGAGGTACGTCCTCTGCATCGCGGATGCCTGCATATAGAACATGGACGTGTAGAATTGCCTGTCGTCCAGATCGGCGTCCAGGTACAGGTCGCCGCCGATCAGCCGCCGCTGGAACGTGTTGCCGTCGCGGTCGAACACGGTGTCCTTGAAGACGACGCTCTTGATCTGGAACCGTTTCAGGAATCCGGGATCCAGCGGATAAAGCCAGTCGTAGAAGTTCCGGACCGCCTCTTTCAGCTGCGGTTCGGTGACGGGGAGTCCGTCGGGGTCGCGCTTGAGCGAACGCGCCTGGTCCGGCCGGATGCGGTACAGGGCGATTTCCTGCCTGTAGTCTTTCTCCAGGTCCAGTTCGGCGGCGTGAAGAACGCCCAGGGCAGCCATCGACATGGCACAGACAAACAGCTTTCCGATCTTCATCATTCACCTCTGATTGTTCTTCCGGTTGCAAAATAACGTCCGGCGGACCCTCGGCCGGGACGGCGCTCCTCTCCGGCTGGCGCGGGAAGGGTATCTATCTTAATATACAACGAAACCGGCGGATTTAAAGCGGAAAACCGGAGAAACCGCGCGGAAAAGAGACGAAAGAAAAACAGTCTCTTCACTTGACGAACGGCCGAATCCGTGGTATACTAATCTGACCAGTTTTTTAACCGCAAACATCCGGGAGAAGTTATGGCATCCAATCTTCGTTATCAGCGCGTCCTCCTCAAAATCAGCGGCGAAGCCCTCAAGGGCGGTCGAGAATTCGGATATGATCCCGCCGCGGTGGAGGCAACGGTCGCTCGCATCGCCGAGGCGCGCGAGCTCGGCGTCCAGATTGCGCTCGTCGTCGGCGCGGGCAACATCTGGCGCGGCGGATCCGCCGTGGGCATGGACCGCGTCACCGCCGACCACATGGGAATGCTCGGCACCGTCATGAACGCCCTGCGCCTGAAGGACGCGTTTCAGAAAGCCGGTATCCCGGTCAATATCCATGCCTCGTCCGATCTGCGGCCCTTTGCACCGCGTTTCGACCGCGATGCCGCGCTGGACCAGCTCTCCCGCGGGGAGATCGTGATCTACGCGGGCGGCACAGGCTGCCCGTTCTTCACCACGGACACCACGGCTGCGCTCCGCGCGCTGGAATCCGGCTGCCAGGCGCTCGTGAAGGCCACCAAGGTGAACGGCATCTATACCGCCGACCCGATGAAGGACCCGTCCGCGAAGAAGTTCGACGAACTGTCGTTCCGGCAGGCCATCGAGGGACATTACAAAATCATGGACGCCGCGGCGTTCTCCCTCTGCGCGGACAACAACCTCGCGATCGTGGTCTGCAAGTTCGAGGAGCCCGGCGCGCTCGGACGCGTCCTGACAGGCGATTTCTCCGCCGGCACGATCGTTTCGTAATCGGGGAGGCAAAGCCTCCACTGTCGTAGTGCGTTCAGCTTCGCTTGCGCACGGAAAGCAAAGCCTTCAGTGCGGCAGTGTCCGGCTCCGCTCGGACACAAAAAGGGTTGATCGGGTCAGGAATCTGCGGCGGCGGAAAGCCTTGCGGTATCCCACGATTCCGCGTCCGGGATGACCTGTTCGAGGCGTTCCAGCAGGTCCATGCCCACGCCGTCGGGCCAGTCGCAGTTGTTGCGGAGGATCAGGATGGCGACTCGCGTGTCGAGGTCGATGCCGAAGAACGACGCCACGCCGAACGTCATGCCGTAGCGGATGAGGCAGCGGTGTCCCGCGGGCGAATCGACGAGGTAGTAGTTGTAATGCACTTCGGCCTCGCCAAACGGCCCTTCGAACGGGTGTTCGCGGTCCATGACGAGGAAGCGCTCGCGGTATTTGCGGAGACAGAGCATCTGGTCGGACGCGCTCGACCACACGCCGCCGGCGGTGCGGAGCCCTTCGCCGAGGTAATGCGAGCGTACATGCCGTCCGCGGAACCAGAAGAACGGGATGTCGCCGGAATGCGTCCCGGCGACGCGGTCCTCCTTGCCTTCGGGCGGACCGAACGAGGTGTCGCGGAGCCCCCACGGGCGGATGATCGTGCGTTCCATGAGGTCGGGCACAGTTTCCCCCGTGAGGGATTCCAGCGCGAGGCCGAGCAGGCCATATCCGAGGTTGCTGTAACGGCTCCGCGGGTTCGAGACGGCGGACCGGCATTCGGAGTTGGAGAGTGTTTCAAGCAGCCCCTCGCGCGTGCAGAAATTATCGTACACGTTGGAATCCCAGATTTCGGCGGAAATGACCGGCCAGAGATTGGTAAGCGTGTAGCTTTCGCGCGGCAGGCCGGACCGGTGCAGGAGCAGGTCGCGGACGGTGATCGCGTCGTATTCCGGCGGCAGCTCCAGCCCGGGACAGTCCTTCAGCGGCGTGTCGAGGTCGGCCTGCCCGGTGCGCTCCAGTTCGGTCACCATTTCGAAGACCATGTTCTTCGTGAGGGAGCCGATCGGAAAGATGGTACCGGGCGAGAGCTCCTTCGCGGGATCGAGCACGTCGGACCGCCCGGAGACCGCAATAAGCTCCGTATCGTCCGGCAGGATCACGCCGGCGACGATTCCCACGCTGTTTGTGTCGCGGATGTAGTCGTCGGCGAAGTCCTGGAGAAGCTGCCGGATTCCGGCTTCCGTCCGGGGATATTCACGGGGCGTGGAACACGCCGCCGCGAACAGTGCGCAGAGAAGGATCGCCGTAACCAGGGCTAGATCGTGTGCGAGCTGACGCGGGCCGGAATCCGACGGAGCCGTGAAGCCGGAGGATTTCATCCCTTGATGATCTGGGTGCCGACGCCGGTGTTCGTGAAGATTTCGAGCAGGAGCGAATGCGGCAGACGGCCGTCGGCCATGTGGACCTGCGTGACGCCGTTTTCGATGGCATTGACGCAGCTGCGGATCTTCGGGAGCATTCCGCCGGAGAGGACGCCGGACTCGATCAGGCCGGGCACCGCGGAGGTGCGGATTTCGGAGATGAGCGTTGATTCGTCCTTCGGATCGCGGAGCACGCCGGGGACGTCGCTGATGAAGACGAGCTTGCGGGCGTGGAGCGCCATGGCGATCTCGCAGGCGGCGAGGTCGGCGTTGATGTTGTACGGCTGCCCGTGGAAGTCCATGGCAAGCGGGGTGATGACCGGGATGATGCGGAAGTTGAGGGAATCGAGGATGGGACGCGCGTCGACGCCGATCACGCGGCCGACGAACCCGACGTCGGACTCCTCGCCGGTGACCGGGTCGCGGGAGAGCGTCTTTTCGCAGCGGAGGATGCGCTTGCCGGAGATCTGGGCGCCGATGCCCCCGGTCTTGAGGATGGCGTCCACGAGGGCGCGGTTGACCTGGTTGTGCAGCACGTCGTCGACGACTTCGATGGTTGCGGCGTCGGTGTAACGGAGGCCGTTCACGAAGCGCGTTTCGATGTTGAGCTCCTTCAGGCGGGCGGTGATGGCCTTGCCGCCGCCGTGCACGACGACGACTTTCATGCCGATGGCTTCGAGCAGGACGATGTCGCGCATGGTGCGTGCGGTAAGATCCGGGTCCTCCATGGCGCTGCCGCCGAACTTGATGACGGCGACGGAATCGCGGAACTGCTGGATGTAGGGGAGCGCCTCCATGAGGACGTCCGCCTTGTGGATGAGGTTATCTTTATGGTTCGGATCCATGATGGGTTTCCTTGTATGTTCGGGCGGAATCAGGTGTGGTAGTCCGCGTTGATCTTGACGTAGTCGTAGGTGATGTCGCTCGTCCACATGATGTCGGACGCGACGCCCGCGCCGAGGTCGATGTGAACGGTGAAGCTTCCGGTCTTCATGAGCTCGGAAAGTTCGGCTTCCGGAGTCCCCGCGTCCATGCCGCCGCGCACGACCGGCTTGTCGTTGTAGTCCAGCGAGACGTCCTCCGGGCGGAACTGCGCGCCGGAATACCCGGCGGCCGCGAGGATGCGGCCCCAGTTCGGATCGCAGCCGAACCAGGCGGTCTTGCAGAGCATGGAGTCGGCGATGGCCTTCGCGCAGATGTGGGCCTGTGCGGCGTCCTTCGCGCCGGTCACGACGACCTCGACGAACTTCGAGGAGCCTTCCCCGTCCATGACCATGCCCTTCGCGAGCGTCTGTGCCACATGGCGGAGCGCATCGGCGAAAAGCTTCGCCGCCTCGGATCCGTCATACGCGACTCTCGCGCCGGATTCGCCGTTCGCCAGCAGGAGGCACGTGTCGTTCGTGCTCATGTCATTGTCGACCGTGATGCGGTTGAACGAGACGTCGACGGCGTCGGCGAGAAAGCGCGTGAGGCTGTCGTTGTCGGACGCGGCGTCGGTCGTGATGAAGCAGAGCATGGTGGCGTGCGGTACGGCGGGATACATGTGCGGCGCGATCATGCCGGCGCCTTTGGTCATGCCTCCGACCGTCACCTTCTTTCCGTTGAGCAGGAAGCTCACAGCGCACTCCTTCGGGCGCGTGTCCGTGGTCATGATCGCGAGCGCGGCCTCGTGGCCTCCGTCCGGCTTCTTCGCGGCGGCGGCGGCCCTGATCCCGGCGGCGAGCTTGTCCATCGGGAGCTGGACGCCGATTCTGCCGGTGGAGCATGACAACGCCTCGTTTTCGTCGATGCCGAGCGCTTCGGCGGCGAGTTTCGCGACCGCGCGCGCATTTTCCATGCCGAGGTCACCCGTGCAGGCGTTCGCCACGCCGCTGTTCACCACGACGGCGCGGATGCCGGCCGGTCCGGCGACGCGTTCCTTGCAGAGTACGACGGGGGCGGCGGGGAAGAGGTTGGATGTGAAGGTGCCGGCGCTGTTGCAGCCGGTCCGGGAGTAGAGGAGGGCGAGGTCGGCTTTGCCGCTCCGTTTGAGTCCGCAGGTGACGCCGGCGGCTTCGAATCCGGACGCGGAAGTCGCGCCGCCGCTTTCGATCACCTCGAAAGACTGTGTGTTCTGGTTCAATTCGGGTATCTCCTTAATAAGGTTTGGTCTTATTCGATATCATAAACATGTCCGGCCGGATCAGGGTTTTTTGCCCTCGGTCGCGGTGATGGTCAGCGCGATGCCGCCGCGCGGGCGGAACTCGCCGTTGACCTCCATCCACCGCGGCTTGCATGCCTTCACCAGGTCGGTGAGGATGCGGTTGACGGCCTCCTCATGGAACGTATGGTGGTTACGGAAGGAGTAGAGGTAGAGTTTGAGGGATTTGCTTTCGATGCAGCGCTTGTCGGCGATGTACCGCACGCGGATGTGTCCGAAGTCGGGCTGGCCGGTCACAGGGCACAGGCTCGTGAACTCGGGGCAGTCGAACAGAATTTCGTAGTCGCGTTCGGGATAGGCATTCTCGAAGGATTCCAGCCGGGCCTTGTCCGGGGTGTCCGGGTACTCGGTATGGCTGCGGGAAAGAAGGGTCAGGGACGGGTGCGGAAGAGCCCCCGTCGGATTTTTTTTCGACTTTTTTTCGTTTTTGGGCATTTTTTAAGGCCTTTCAGACGTTATTTACAGATGAAATCCGCTTTTTTCGAAAAAAAATCAAAAAAAATCACGATTTCAACTTGATTGATGAACGATACAAGAATATATTAAACGCGTTTTCCGATTTTTCCAGTGAAAACGCCAAAAAAAACGATACTTTTTCTTAAAACATACTCAGACAACCCTTCAAGGAGTAACAAATGAAACAGTGGAAAAAAATCGTCCTGGGCCTCGTCATGTTCGTCATGATCGGCGGAAT
The DNA here is from genome assembly GCA_017963105.1 of Lentisphaeria bacterium. GTDB lineage: Bacteria > Verrucomicrobiota > Lentisphaeria > Victivallales > UBA1829 > UBA1732. The sequence continues at coordinate 10,488 of JAGCTY010000093.1, read as the reverse complement.
GACCCAAGCTCTCGCCATCGACAACATGAACCTGTCTCCCGAAAACCCGCCCGGATATGAGAACCTCTGGAACCGTATCACGCGCAAGCTCGGCCGCGGCATCTGCGACACCGCGTTCGGCGTTTTCGAGATTCCGCTCTTCATGTCCCATGTCCAGTTCGAAGACGGCAACCTCGCCGGTGCGACCTACGGTCTGATCGGCGGCGTCGGCTACTTCCTGGTTCGTGAAGGCGTCGGCATCCTTGAGCTCCTCACGTTCCCCTTCCCGCTCCCGAGCAGCCCGAACGATCCGATGGATCCGAACCGTTCCCAGTGGGGCTACGGCCCGATCCTGACCCCGGAATGGATCATCTCCCCGGCCCACAACTACCAGAATTTCTTCTATCCGCAGACTGGCGTCGTGAAGTAACGGGCTTCCTTGCCGGGGAGGTGCGCCTTCCCGGCAGGAGCACAACAGATTCATTTTGATTTATGCCAGACGGAGACGCACAATCTCTTCCGGCAGTGGAGGTCCTTGTCAACTTGTCGCTTGACAGGACCTTCGATTATTTGATCCCTGCCCGCCTCATCGGGCTCATCCGGCCCGGCATGAAGGTCAATGTGCCGTTCGGCAAGGGCCGAAAGCCGCGCCCGGCGACCGTGACGCGCCTGATCCCGCGCCCCCCTCGCGGCGACCTGAAGGAGATCATCGAAATCTGCGACGATGTGCCGCGGATACCGGATTCCCTTTCGAAACTCGGCGCCTGGATCGCGGATTATTATTGCTGCACCCGCGAACAGGCCCTGCGCGCGCTGCTGCCGTCGGCGGTCCGGAGCGGCAAGATCAAGCCCAAAAAGATACTCCGGTGCTATCTGGCGTCCCCGGAAAAGGCCGCGGCCTATCTGGAAAAAAACGGCACGCGCGCTAAAGTCCGGGCGCAGGCCATCCAGTTCATCACGCTCCACCCCGGAGCGCCGACGGACAAGGTCCAGTCCGTGACCGGGGCGAAGACGCCCCAGCTCCGCGCGCTCGAAAAGGCCGGCATCCTGAATATCGAGGAAGTCCGGGCCGACCGCGACCCGCTCCGCAACCTCGACATCGTCCCGTCCTTTCCGCTCAAGCTCACGGGCGAACAGGCCGTCGCGCTGGAAAAGATCTTCTCCATGCTCGCGCCGGACCGTCCGCCCGCTTCTCCGCATGTGCTCCTGCTGCATGGCGTCACATGCAGCGGCAAGACGGAAGTCTATCTGCAGGCCATCGCGCGCGTCCTCGAAAAGGGCGGTAACGCGATCGTGCTGGTGCCGGAGATTTCCCTCACGCCCCAGACTGTCACCCGGTTCCGCGCGCGTTTCGGCGAACGCGTCAGCGTACTTCACAGCGGCCTCACGCAGGGCGAGCGATACGACGAATGGATGAAGGTGTACCGCGGCGAGGTCGACATCGCGGTCGGCGCGCGGTCCGCACTTTTCGCGCCGTTCCGCAACCTCAAGCTCATTATCGTCGACGAGGAGCACGACTCCTCCTACAAGCAGTCCGAGGCCCCGCGCTACAACGCCCGCGACGTGGCGGTGGTCCGAGGCCGGATGGAGGGCGCGCTCGTCATCCTCGGGTCCGCCACGCCTTCGCTGGAATCCTGGCAGAACGCCGTCACGGGGAAGTATGCGCTGGCGTCCATGCCGAACCGCTGGGACCCGTCGATCGTGCTGCCCGCGGTCGAGATCGTGGACATGCGCCTCGAAAAGGACGACGAGGACCGCGTTCCGATGTTCTCGAAGCGCCTCATCGACGCCGTGCGCAGCCGCATCCACGCCGGGGAACAGAGCATCCTCTTCCTGAACAAACGCGGCTACTCGCGCCAGCTCCAGTGTTCCTGCGGGTACGTCCCCGCCTGCCCGGACTGCTCCGTCGCCTACACCTACCACAAAAAGAACGCCTCGCTGATCTGCCATTTCTGCGGCCGGATCGTTCCCGCGATCGCCTCGTGCCCCGTCTGCGGCCAGGCCGATTTTCACTACGTCGGCACCGGCACCGAGCGGATCGAAAGCCTCGCGGGGGCGCTGTTCCAGGGCGCGCGCATCGCACGCATGGATTCGGACACCATGACGAATCCGCAGAAATACGAGGAGGTGCTGTCGAAATTCCGCGGCGGCGACCTCGACATCCTCATCGGTACGCAGATGATCGCCAAAGGGCTTGACTTCCCGAACGTCACGCTCGTGGGCGTGCTGAACGCCGACATGGGGCTTTATCTGCCGGATTTCCGCGCGCTCGAGCGAACCTTCCAGCTGCTGGCGCAGGTCGCCGGGCGGGCCGGGCGCGGCGAGGTCCACGGTCAGGTGCTCATCCAGACGTTTTCGCCGGAGAATCCCGCGATCCTGTGCGCGGCGGAACACTCCTGCAAGGACTTTTTCGAGGAAGAACTCCCGATCCGCAAGGAGCTTCTTTTCCCGCCTTTCTCGCACCTCACGGTCCTGCATTTCGACGGAGAGGACCCGGCGCTCATCGAGGCGAAGGCCGCCGAACTCGTGAAGCGCATCGCGGAACGTTTCCCCGCGCCGCTGGAGATCGGCGACGCGACCCCGGCGCCGATCGAGCGCATCAAAGGGCGCTACCGGTACCTTGCCACGGTCCGGACTCCGTCCAACGCCGCGTTCCGCGCGTTCCTGCGCGAGGAGGCCATGAACTGGCGGCGGACGGTCAAGGACGTGGACCTGTACGTGGACGTGGACGCGCTTTCCCTGCTGTGAACGCGCTTTTTCCGCTGTGAACGCGCTTTCTCCGTCCGTCTGCCGAAAAGCCATCCGCAGTAATTAACAGAAGGTCTCTAAACGCTTTTTTTTTCCAAATTAATCAGAAAAAATCCAAACCGGATTTGATTTTTCCGTCTTTCAGATTTATAGTATAACCGATTCCAGTGTTTTATAGACGAAACCCGGCGGAAACGCCGGTTCAAACGGAGGACTCTGTCATGAAATACATTCTCCTTGTTTTTGCGGCTTCCGTCTGCGCCGCGCCGCTTCTGTTCGCCGGACCCGACGACAGCCCGTTCGGCGGCGGCCTCATGGACGATTTCATCAAGCCTTTCGACGACTCTGCCATCGAGCTGCCGGGCGAATCCGAGCGCAGACCGTCCGTATCCCGTTCCGCCAAGCTCGTCGACGACAGCACGACCGACACCTGGGGCGCCCGCGACGACGATTCTTCTTCCTCCTCAAAATCTTCCTCTTCGTCATCCTCCTCTTCCTCTTCTACTTCCTCGACGCGGTCCGGTTCGTCCTCTTCCTCTTCTACTTCCTCGACGCGGTCCGATTCGTCCTCTTCCTCTTCTACCTCCTCGACGCGGTCCAGGAGCTTTACGTCCGACGGCGCGTACATCCCCTATTCGGAACGCTACCCGGAACCGGAGAAGGAGAAATCGGAATCCGATTTAGACCGTAACTCGTTCGACCCCAATTTCAATCCCTTCAAGAACAACTACCAGTACAAGGACACGAACTACCAGCCGAACATGACCCGTCCGGAGTTCGAGGAAACACGCCGGAAGATCAAGGACGTCCTCGGCGAGGGCGTGCCGAAGGTGATGGTCGACTCGAAGGTGGACGAACTGATCCACAACCCCGCCCGCAATGCCACGCTGGAGGCCCCCACGACGCCGAACCGCTGGACGTCTGCGCCGAACGGCTGGTTCTGCGACTACGACGACGCGATGGAGAAGGCGCAGCAGAGCGGAAAAGCGGTCGCCGTGTTCTTCCACAACTCGGACAATGACAATTCGCGCAAGTTCAAATCCGAACGCATGGAGAACAGCAAGTTCAAGAACAAGATGCGCGACCGTCTGCTCGTGGTCTACATGGACTTCCCCGACAACGCCGAGACCAGCAAGGACAGGCGCAACCGCGACCAGGTGCAGCACAACCGCCGCATCGCCGACAAGTTCCATGTCTCGATGTATCCCACGGTCATCATCCTGAACTCCTCCGGCAGCGAGATCGGCCGCCTCGACAGCAACTCGAATTCGATCACGACGTTTGTGGAGAAGGCCGACAAGATCGTGCCGCAGCGCGAAGTGAAGGACAAGAATCCGAACGGATTCAAGATCGGCGGCAGCATCGGAATGGGCGAATCCGGCGTCCGGAAAGCCTCGGATTGAACCTGTCCTGAGCGATTCCTCCCAGATGCTGAACGACATCGCCGTCAACCGCGAGCCTGTCCTCCTCGGAACCGTCCCCGCCCTCGCGGACGCCTCGGAACGCACCGTCCTCGTGGTCCGGCATTCCGTCCGCGAATCGCTCCGGGCCGGCTCGGTCGACCCCGATCTGACCCCGGAAGGCGCTGCGCTGGCGCGGTGCTGCGGGCGTCTGCTTTCCGGCCTGGGAGACGACGTCCTGTTTGCCGCGTCGCCCCGGTCACGGACGCGCCGGACGGCGCAGTGCATCATGGAGGGCGGCGGGTTCCCGCATCAGGATGTCCGGGACTGCCCCGAACTCGGCGACCTTACCATTTTTTCCCGTCCGGTGGATTTCGAGGCCATGCTCCGCGATCACAATACGGAACCTGTGATGCGGGAATACTATTCCACCGGCCATGCCGAGGGCCTGAAGGACCTGCGGCCGTTCGCCGAAGAGCTTCTGGTTTTTCTTACCGGAACGCCTTTTCCCGCGTCCCGCACGATCATCGTGTCCCACGACGTGCTGGTGATGGCGATTCTGAGCGCGCTGGACGTCCGGACGTTTTCGATCGAGGACTGGTGCGGCTATCTGCACGGGGTCCTGCTGACGCGCGGCCGCGACGGCGTCTGGACTGCGGCCTACGCGGTTCCTGACTACGACGAGGGGAAGAAACACCGTCTTTTCGTGTGAAGCCGGGACGGTATCGCGATCGATGCCGCGGCACGCGCGCGTTCTTTCATCCAAAAAAAGAAGTATAAAACGTTAATAATCGCTTGAAATCATGAAAAAACGTGCTACCTTATGGAAAAAACTTTTGCCGCGACTTTTTTGAACATATTTTCATCCGCAACGGAGAAAGGTTTATCATGAATAAGATACTCTGTCTCTTCGCCGTGCTGCTCCTCGGCGCCGTACTGCTGCCCTCCTGCTCAAAATCCGACGACAAGGGGAAGCCGCTGATCGTCGCCTGCGAAGCGTCCACGTCCCCCTACTGCTACTATACGGGGCAGGAGGGCCGTCCGGTCGCCGGCGTCGACGTCGACCTCGTCGAACTGATCGGGAGGGAGCTCGGGCGTCCCGTGCAGTACAAGATCGTGCCGTTCCAGCAGATTTTCTCGCTCGTCGCTATGGGCAAGGCGGATATCGGCGCGGCCGGCGTGACCATTACTCCGCAGCGTGCCGAACGCGTCCTTTTCTCCACGGTCTATGACGTCTCCTCGCAGGTGATCGTCGTGCCGAAAGGGTCCGCGCTTACGGACGAGGCTTCCCTGAAGACCGCCCGCGTGGCCGCGCAGGAAGGCACCAGCGACCTCACGCTCCTGCGTGAACGCATCAGACCGAGACTCGTCCTGCCGTTCCTCACGCAGGAAGAGGTGAACGCCGCGCTCATCGACCGTCGGGCCGATGCCGCCGTGATGGACCAGCTGCCGGCGGAAATGCTGATCAAGTCAAGCGGAGACGCGTTCAAGATCCTCGAAAAGCCGTTGAGCAAAGAACAGTACGGTCTCGTTTTCAACAAGAGGAACACGGATCTGGCACTGGCGGCAAACGCCGTCATTGACAAGTTCAAGCTGTCCGGCACGCTCAAGAAGAGCCGCGACAAGCATCTTGCCGCACTCAGCGCGCTTCCCACCGGCGCAAAGGTCAAGGAAGAGGTAAAACCGTTCATCGTCTGCCTCGAAACCTCGTTCGCGCCGTTCGTTTTCGTGGACAACAACCAGCTGGTCGGTGTGGACGTCGACATGGCCGAGGCCATTGCCGCCGAGCTCAAGCGCCCGCTCCAGCTCAAGTTCGTGCCTTTTACCGAGGTGATCCCGCTCGTCATGACCGGCGCTGCCGACATGGGCGGGTCCGGCATCTCCATTACGCCGGAACGCTCGCAGATGGTGCTTTTCTCCAAACCCTACGAGTCCGGTATGCGCAGAATCCTCGTGAGGGAGGATGCCACGTTCGAAAAGCTCGAAGATCTGAATGACAGATTCGTTGGCGCCAAGAAGGGGACCACCAACGATGATTTCGCCAGCAACGAGCTCCGGGCAAAGGAGGTCTTCCACTATGACAACGCCACGCAGGGCATTGTCGGTCTGCTCAACCGGGAGATCGACGCCTTCATCGAGGACGAGGCCGAAGCCGACCTTGCCGTGGGGAAATACATCGGCCGGATCAAGATGATGGACATCGCCATTCCCGCCGAAGAATACGGATTCGCGTTCCGGATCGGCGATGACGAGGTGAAAGCCGCGGCCGACAAGGTCATCACCGACAAACGCACCCACGGCGAACTTCAGGCGCTCTTCCACCGCTACAACACGCTTTACAAGGCGATCGAAACGAACGGACTTTGATTCAGTCCGTCGCTGCTTCAGGGCGGAGCGCGCCGCGAAAAGGCTTTCGCTCCGCCCGATTTGTCCCGCCGGGGAGGCTGCGCCTCCACTGAAACAGTGTCCGGCTTCGCTCGGACACGAAGGAAGAACAAGACCGGGGCGGAATCGGAATGTCCGGCTCCGCCCAGGCAAGAAATACCGACAGTCATAAAACGGACTCCATCACCATGGATGCAGGCAGAATACTGGACGATTTCCGAAGCGGAGCCATCACCCGCGATGAGGCGCTTTCGCTCCTGAACAAGCTCCCCTACGAGGACCTCGGTTTCGCCAAGCTCGACCACCACAGGCAGATCCGGCGCGGCGGCATCGAAACCGTGTTCTGCGCCGGCAAGACAGCCGAACAGGTCCGGGCCATTTTCGAACGCTTCATCGCCGCGGGCGGGAACGCCATCGGGACGCGCGCCACGCCCGAGCAGGCCGAATATGTCCGCGCGGCAATGCCGGACGTCCGGTACGACCCCGTGTCGCGGCTGCTGTATTTTATGGGCAGACCGAAGCCTCGGGCCGGGTGCGTGGCGGTCTGTACGGGCGGCACGTCCGACCAGCCGGTCGCCGAGGAAGCCGCGAAGACGGCCGAGTTCTTCGGCGCGGAGGTGAAGCGGTTCTACGACGTCGGCATCGCCGGCATCCACCGCCTGTTCGCCTGCCTGGACGAAATCCGCACCGCGAACGCCGTGGTGGCCGTCGCCGGGATGGAGGGCGCGCTCGGCGGCGTGATCGCCGGGCTTGTCTCCGTGCCGGTCGTGGCCGTACCGACTTCCGTGGGCTACGGCGCGTCCTTCGGCGGCATCGCGCCGCTCCTGACCATGCTCAATTCCTGCGCCGAAGGCATGTCCGTCGTGAACATCGACAACGGATTCGGCGCGGGCTACCTCGCCGCCCGCATCAACTCGCTTGCAATACAGGGGGACAAACCGTGAGCAAACCCATCCTTTACCTCGAATGCGCCACCGGCATCAGCGGCGACATGACCGTGGCCGCGCTGCTTGACCTCGGCGCCTCCAAAGTCAAACTGCTGGCCGCCCTCGACAGCCTGAACGTGGACGGCTACTCCGTCACGATCACCCGTGCGAACTCCCACGGCGTCGACGCCTGTTCGTTCGATGTCGAGCTGGAATATGAGCATGAGCATCATGAACTCAATCACGAGCATCATCACGGCCATGAGGCGCTTGATCACGGACATCCGCACGAAGCCCATGAGCACGCCCATGAGCACGATCATGAGCACGGCCATGAACATGGACATAATCACGAACATCACCATGATCACGAGCACGACCATGAGCACGGCCATCATCATCCGCATGTGCACCGCAACCTCGCGGACGTGACCGCCATCCTGAACAGCGGCGATCTGACCCCGCGCGCCCGCGCGCTCGCCCAAAAGATTTTCGGTATCGTGGCCGAGGCGGAATCCAAAGCGCACGGCAAGCCGGTCGAAGAGGTGCATTTCCACGAAGTCGGCGCGATCGACTCCATCGTGGACATCGCGGCCGCCGCGGTCTGCCTCGACGACCTCGGGATCGACGACGTCGTTGTGACTGGTCTGAGCGAGGGAACGGGATTCGTGGAATGCCAGCACGGACTTCTCCCCGTGCCCGTTCCCGCCGTGGCGAACATCGCCTCCGCAAGCGGCCTCCCGCTCCGCATCCTCCCCGTGCAGGGCGAAATGGTCACCCCGACGGGCGCGGCCATCGCCGCCGCGGTCCGCACACGGTCCGCCCTGCCGGACTCCTTCACGATCAGGAAGATCGGCCTCGGCGCGGGCAAGCGCGATTTCGGGATGCCGAACGTGCTCCGCGCGATGCTGATCGAGGAGACCGCCGCCGCGGACGCCCCGCCCGCCGAAATCGTGATCCTGGAAACGAACATCGATGACTCCACGGGCGAAACGCTCGGCCTGGCGATGGATTCCCTGCTCGACGCCGGCGCGCTGGACGTGCATTACATCCCCGCCTTCATGAAGAAAAACCGGCCCGCGTGGCTCCTGCGCGTGATCTGCCGCGAGGCCGACGCGCCCGCGCTGGAACGCGTCATCTTCACGGAGACCAGCTCCATCGGCGTCCGCAGGCTTCGTGCCGGGCGCACCTGCCTTGCCCGAACGGTCGTCGACGTGACGCTTCCCGCCGGGGCCGTGAAGGTCAAGAAATGTACTTTCGACGGGCAGACGTTCTACTACCCCGAATACGAAAGCGTGAAGGCGCTGGCGGCCGCTTCCGGCGTGCCGTTCGCCGACCTTTTCCGCGACGCCGCCGAAACTGCGAGGAAAAACGATGAAAAATAAGCTGAACGAACTCCGGCGTCTGCTGGAGGATTTGAGCACGGACGGCGTCTGCGCGGCCTTTTCCGGCGGCGTCGACAGCGCCCTGCTCCTGACCGTCCTTTCCGAAATCAATGCCCGCAAACCGTTTCCCCTGCTTGCCGTCGTGTTCGCCACGGCGTTCCACACCGCCGAGGAGACCGCGTCCGCAATGAAACAGGCGGAGGAGCTCGGCGTGCCCGCGGAGCTGGTCGAACGCGACGTGCTGTCCGATCCTGTCCTGCGCGGGAACCCGAAGGACCGCTGTTACCACTGCAAACGCGCGCTTTTCTCCGAGTTGAAACGCATCGCCGAAACGCGCGGCATCCAGACCCTCGTGGACGGCACCAACGCCGACGATACGCAGGTGTACCGGCCCGGACGCAAGGCGCTGGAGGAACTCGGCGTGCTGAGCCCGCTGGCAATCTGCGGTTTCACGAAGGACGAGATCCGCGCCGCCGCCCGCGAACTCCTGATCCCCGTCGCGGACAAACCCTCCACGCCGTGCCTTGCGACGCGGTTCCCCTACGGCACGGTTCTGACGGACGACGTGCTCCGCCGTGTGGAACGCTGCGAGGCCGTCCTGCGCGAATTCGGGCTGAAAGTGGTTCGTCTGCGCGTCCATGGCGACGTCGCGCGCATTGAGACCGATCCGGACGGCTTCGAACTGGCCGTCGCGAAACGCTTCGACATCGCGTTTGCGCTTCGGCAGGAGGGCTTCCCCTACGTCACGCTCGATCTGGAGGGATTCCGGTCCGGCAGCATGGACGAACCCCTTCTCATGAAATCCGCGGAAAACGCCTGATGGCATCCGGTTGCTGCCGGCAAATGAATCATCGGTCTGCCGCCCGCGGGCGCAAGGCCGTTTTTTCCTGATTTTTCGGCGGAATCACGGTTGAAAACGCGTTCCGGGCGTGTATATTAGCTGTAGAATTAAACATGCGCCGGATTCAGTATGCTGAAACGCGCGTTTTCACCCCCCTACCCAGACAGGAATCCACAACCATGAAGCTGAAAACCATGTTGAAGACTCTTTTCTGCTGCGCCGGATTGGCCGCGCCGTTCCTCACCGCCTGCGCCGCGACGCCCGGGCCGCACCAATTCGAAGCGGGCGACAAAGCATTCCTGCTGGACGGGAAGCCGTTCCTGGTCCGCGCCGGCGAACTGCACTATTCGCGCATCCCGCGCGAATACTGGGACCACCGGATCAAGATGACGAAGGCGCTCGGGATGAACACGGTCTGCATCTATCTCTTCTGGAACTACCACGAGATGGAGAAGGATAAGTTCGATTTCAGCGGCGAAAAGGACATCGTCGAGTTCGTGAAGCTGATCCAGGAGAACGGCATGTACTGCATCCTGCGGCCCGGCCCGTACTCCTGCGCCGAGTGGGAAATGGGCGGCCTGCCCTGGTGGCTGCTGAAGAAGGACGACCTGAAAATCCGCACGTTCAAGGACGAGCTTTTCAAGGAGCAGACGAAGGAATGGCTGACCGAGGTCGGAAAGCGCCTCGCCCCGTACCAGATCCAGAACGGCGGCCCGATCATCCTGGTCCAGGTGGAAAATGAATACGCATGCTTCGGAAACGACGGCAGCTATATGGAGGGCATCCGCGACACGCTTCGCGACGCCGGATTCGACAAGGTCACG
>JAGCTY010000092.1 GCA_017963105.1 Lentisphaeria bacterium | reverse complement strand
TTCCTTTTGACCAAATCAAAATATTAAATATATCTAAGGATAAATATTAATTAATTGCTCTGGCCTTTTTTCCATTTTTCTATGGGACCAAAGCATAAGTGTTTAATCTTCCTTGGGCGGCGGACGCGGCGGCCAGCCGCAGCAGTCGCTCGTCAGCATCCTGAACGCAGCGGGCGGAAATTTCCAGGCGTTCCAGCCCGGCAGCGGCCTGAAGCCCGACGTGCTCGTCGTGACCCAGCGCTACCCTGTCCCGCAGAGGATCCAGCCGAATTCCATCGCCACGCCCGACGGGACCGCCGGCGCGTTCCGCCTGACCTTCCTCGTCGACGGCGAAAAGCGCGCCGAACGCAACGTCCGTCAGCTCGAACTGGCGCTCCCGGACGGCGGCACGCCCGATCCGAACGTGCCGATGACCGCCGGTTACACGGTCCTCTTCGAAGGCCAGTACATGCCGAACGCCGACGGCAACTACAACTTCAAGATCGAAGGCCCGACCAAGGCCGACGACCAGCTGAGCTTCAAGGTCGACGGCAAGGAAGTCCAAGTCGGCGCCGACGGCACTGCCACGGTCCAGCTCTTCAACGGCGTCCCCGCGCAGCTGGCGATCTCCATGACCAAGAAGACCGCGCAGCGCTTCAACGTCCTGTGCTTCCCGCCGAACGGCAATTCCGTCGACGTGAACGCGGTCGTCGAGCTCGCGAAGGCCGGCACGCAGGTCATCGTCCTCAACGACGTGGAAAACTGGGCTCCCACGATCGCCGCCGCGAACGGCAAGCTCAAATACCTCGGGAACTTCCGTCTCGGCAACAACTGGGTCGGCGGCCAGTATTTCTGCAAGGACCACCCCGTCTTCGACGGCTTCCTGAAGCCCGCCGTGCTCGACTACGCATTTGACGCCGCGGTCTCCAATCCGCGCTCCGCCATCATCATGGAAGGCGACGAGGAACTCATCGCCGGCGCCTGGCATTCCCTCGGCTGCCGCATGGGCACAGCCATCGGCCGCGCGAAGACCGGCTCCGGCTCCTTCTTCTACAGCACGCTCGGGCTCACAAACTACAACGACCCCGTGTGCCGCAGACTCCTCTTCAACCTCATCGAGTACGCAGCCGGACGCGACCGCTCCGACATCGTGGACCGCCGCAATGATTGAAGGCAAGCGGCACTGAATCTCAACAGGCGGGCTCCCCTGCCCGCCTCAAAACCCGAAACCAGATTCGTCCGCCCGGACTTTCCGCAAAGGATTGCCGGGCGGATTCCTTTTTATCTCCTTTACAAAGCGCGCCAGATAAACTTTTCGGGAAAAAATAGAGGAAAGTCCCGACTTCCGCCTTGATTTTTTCGTTCCTGAGGCTACAGTATAGTGATAGATTATCTTTTTTCACACACAACGAACTGCAATCAAACCAGAAAACAAGGAAATCACACCATGATGAAAAAACTTGCCTGCCTCGCGGTCTGCGTTCTTTCCGCGATCGCCATCTCCGCCTGCTCCTCCTTCGAAATGGCCACGAACACCAACAACGTGAAGTTCACGACCGGCGAAGCCGAGACCCTCGGCCACGTGAACGCCGACATCTGGGGCGTGTACGTCTTCGGTCTGCCCGTGATCTCCGGCAGCTCGGTGGAACCCGGCAAGTGCGTCGTCTTCAGCGACACCGTGGACACCAGCAACGCCATCTCGTTCCTGACCCACAACACGCAGAAGAAGCTCAACGCCTCCGTCATCACCGATGTCACCAGCGAACGCACCACCGGCTGGCTTCTCCCCACCCTGTTCTTCTTCTACCGCGACATCCAGGTCTCCGGCAACGTCATGAAGTAAGGAGCGCCGCGCTCCTATGCCTGACACAAAAGGCAGCGGCAGCCAGCGGCTGGAGAAAGTCCGGCGCAACATGCTCCGGATGACCTCTCCCGCCGGATTCGGCGACGACGGCGCGAAGGAATTCGGTTCCCTCTCGGCGATCAACGTCCCGCCGTGGCTTGCCCGCGCCGATGCAGCATACGACCGGGCGGTCCGCCTGATTCAGGATTCGACGCCGCCCGGGTCCTCCGCGCCCGCGCCGACGATCCGCCTCGAATACTGGCGCACGGTGCGGACGCTCCTGGAGGAATCGGAGGAAAACCTCGCCTCCATCCACCATGTTTTCGAGAAAGCGGAGGAGATTCCGCTGGACGTCTCCGTCTATCTGGCGTTCGTGCGGTTCCTGCTCCGCCTCGTCATGCAGATCGCGATGGCCGCACGATCCGGCGTCGAGCTCGCTGCGGATGCCCGGTCGTTCCCCTCGCCTCTCTTCCCTGCCCGGTTCCAGGACACGCTCACGGACGCGGAAGCCGTTTTCACGGCGTCGGAGGGCCGCATCCGCCAGTTCGCGATCGACAGCCTCGCGCTCACCTCGTCCGCGGTCGACAAAATACGTTCGGATTGCCGGAAAGCTCTGCCGAAAGTCGCGAAGGAACGCTATGACCGCGCGTTCGCGGCGTTCACGGATCACTTCTCGCATTTCGGGGAGGACACGTCCGCATGACCACGCAGAAAGAGCCTCCGCAGGAGGAGGAATCCACGACATTCGTGCGGCCGCCGAAGAAAAAAGACTGGCGGCAGAGCTGCATCAGCATCGGCGTCGTCGCCGTTGTGACCGTCCTGATGTGCCTCTTCGTCCTGCGCCCGATGGTCATCAGCGGCGAAAGCATGATGCCGACCTATTCCAGCCGCGGCTTCACCTTCGCCTTCCTGCCTTATTTCAAGCTCTATTCCCCGCAACGTCAGCAGATTGTGATCCTCAAGCACGCGGGGGACAACACCTTTCTCCTCAAACGCGTGCTCGCCTTCCCCGGCGAAACGGTCGAAATCCGCAACGGCGTCCTGTACGTGAACGGGCGGGAGCTGGACGAACCGTACGTGAAATATCCGTGCGACTGGAATTATTCCCGGCACGAGGTGTCGAGCGGCAAGATATTCGTCCTCGGCGACAACCGTTCCATGCCGATGAAGGAACACATGGGCGGCATGATCGAACACAGCCGGCTCGCAGGCGTTCCGATCTGGTGAGCGCATCATGGCCGGACTTCACCTCACGAAACAGAAATGGTTCGCGCTCGTCGCGGTCGTCCTGGCCACTGCGGTCGCCGTCTGGTTCTTCTATTTCCGCACGGACGACACGACCGCGGTCAAAAAACGTCTCCGCGAAGCCGTCGAATTCGCAGAAAAGCAGCCCAAAGGCTCCGGCTTCAACCTCCAGGGCGCGGGCGCGGCGCATTCGCTCGGCGAATTCTTCACAGCGGAGACCGACGTGATGATCTCCGGCGAATCGCGCGGCCAGACCTACACCCTCTCCGCAGAAACGCGCGCACAGGTCGTTTCCTCGTATTTCCTGCTGCGCCCGCTGATCACGTCGCTTTCGGTCAGCCTCGCCGAAATCGAGGTCGAGTTTCTGAATGACGACCATGATGCCGCCTCGGTCAGATGCTCCGCGATGGCCAGAGGCACCACGCAGAACGGCGATTTCTTCCGCGAAGGACGCCTGATCTCCGCCGAAATGGTCCATGACGACGGCGAGTGGCGGTTCCGTTCGCTCCGGGCAGCCCCGGTCCTCAGTTTCGAGGATTAATTTTTCGGTTTTATTTATTGGAAAAGGAGTTTGTTTCAGAATGATTTATGCAGTCATTGGAGGGGCCGTCGGTTTTATCCTCGGCGCGCTCATCCTGTTCTTGTGGATGAGGGCACGGTCGCGCACCGACGCCGCACGCATTGCCGAACTCGAATCCCGCACCGCCGCGTTCGACCAGGCCGTCGCCGACAAGGTCCGCGCGGAAAGCGCGCTCGAACAGCTCAAACTCTCCTCGCAGCGCGAACTCGAATTCGCACAGCAGGCGGCGCAGGCGAAGGCGGACGCCGCGGCGCAGGCGCACGAGGCCGCGCTCACAGCCGTCCGCAACCAGGCCGCCGCCTCGCTCGACGCCGAAAAACGCCGCGCGCAATCCGAGCTGGAATCGGAGAAAAGCAAAGCGAAGTCCGAACTTGATGCCGAAAAACGCCGTGCGCAATCCGAGCTGGAGGCCGAACGCGGCAAGTCCGCCGCCCTGCTCGACGCTGAAAAACGCCGCGCCGCATCCGAACTCGAGGCGGAAAAAAGCAAAGCAAAAACGGAGCTTGAGGCGGAGAAACGCAAGGCGCAGTCCGAACTCGCCGCCGTCCGAGAAGCCCAGGCCCAGCTCGAAAAAGTCACGAAGGAGCGCACCGAAAACCTCCGCCAGGAATTCAAGATCCTGAGCGAAACGATCCTGAAGGAACGCACCGAGAACCTCCAGACCGCCAACAAAGAACAGCTTTCCGCCATCCTCGCACCCCTCCGCGAACAGCTCGCCGTCTACAAGAAATCCATGGACGATGTCCGCGAAAACGGCGTCAAGCTCAACGAATCCCTGAAGCACCAGTACGAATCCATGGTCAGGATGACCGAAAAGATCGGCACGGACGCGAACAACCTCGCGAACGCGCTGAAGGGCCAGAGCAAGACACAGGGCGACTGGGGTGAAATGATCCTCGAGACCATCCTCCGCAATTCCGGTCTCGTGAAGGGCGTCCACTACCGCACGCAGGACACCATCCGAGACGAGGCGGGCAAGACGCTCAGGAGCGCCTCCGACCACATCATGCGCCCCGACGTGATCGTGAACTATCCCGACGGGAAGGCGGTCATCATCGACAGCAAGGTCAGCCTCAGAGCCTACACGGACTACATTGCTGCCGACAACCCGAAGAAGCGCGAGGACGCCCTCCAGCGCCACATCCGCAGCGTCCAGGCGCACGTCGACGAGCTGGTTAAGAAGGATTACTCCGCCTACCTCCGCAAGGGCGATTCCGTCGACTTCGTGGTCATGTTCATCCCGAACGACCCGTCGTACCAGGCCGCGCTTCAGGGCGATTCCGACCTCTGGAACCGCGCGTTCGAACAGCGCATCCTCATCGTCAATCCGTTCAACCTGATGACGCTCCTCTACATCATCAAAGTCGCGTGGAACCGCATGGCGCAGGAACGCAACCAGCAGGAGATCGTGAAGACCGCCGAGACCCTCCTCGCACGCGTCCAGCGTTTCTTCGCCGCGTTCGACGACGTCGGCAGGCAGCTCGAATCGACCGGGAAGAAGTACGAGACCGCCGTGAAGGCGCTCAGCGGACGCCAGGGGCTCCTCGGGTCCGCCGAAAAGCTCAAGGCGCTCGGCGTCCCGGCAAAGAAGGACCAGAAATTCCCCGAACGCTTCACCGCCCCCGAATTCTCCTCCGACCCGCTCACGGTCCTCATCACTGACGGAGACACGGACGCGGAATCCGAACCGGACAACGGAACAGACGACGCGTCCGCGCTGTCTGATGAACCTGATCTCCGGCTTCCACTCCCCGGGATGGCCGACGACGTCTCCGCGGGTTCAGCCGACGCAACCGATGAACCATGAAATGAAAGACCGTTTCCCATGAAAATCTTTTCCGTTTTCTTCTGCCTTTTCGTTTTCGCCGCCGGACTTTTCGCCGCGCCGCCCGTCAACGAGGATTCGTGGGCTCTCGCCGCGCAGGGGGACGACCTCGCGCTCTCGCTCACGCTCCCCGACAACGCACACGCCTACGAAGCCTCGACCGGACCCGTCCTGCCCGACGGCGTCGCCCCCATCACAGCCCCTGCCCCGAAACAGGAAAAGGACGCCGTGACCGGCGAACTCGATTCGTTCTACGTCGGCCCCGGCGTTCTGACCTGGATTCTGCCGAAGTCCGCCGCGGTCGACGGCAAGCTGAAGGTCAAATGGCAGGTCTGCGTCGGCGAAATGTGCTACATGCCAGGTTCCGCCGAACTCGCAGTCCCCGGTTCCGCCGCCTCATCAGATGAAACAAAACCTTCGTCCCCTGAAACCGAGGCAAAAAAGGATAACAAGACCGAAGATACTGCCGCCACGGTCGAGCTTCTTCCGTTCGAACTGGTGCGCTCCGCCGACGGCTACCTCCCCGCCGAAAAGTTCCTCGGGTTCCTGACTGGCGACGAATCCAAATACTCCGCGTTCACGTTCGCGGGCAAGGGCTTCCTGATGATGCTCCTGCTCGCGATCCTCGGCGGCATCGCGCTCAACCTCACCCCGTGCGTGCTGCCCCTGCTCCCGGTCAACCTCGCCATGATCGGCGCGGGCCAGGCGTCGGGCAACGGCAAGCTCACGCGCGTGTGGCACGGCATGGCGTACGGCGCGGGCATCATGATCACCTACGGCCTGCTCGGCGTGGTCTCCGTCCTGATGGGTACCACGTTCGGCGGCATCGACTCCAGCTGGATCTTCAACGCCGCCGTCGCCGTCATTTTCGTCGTGCTCGCGCTCGCCATGTTCGACCTTTTCTCCATCGACTTCTCCGGCCTCGGCTCCGCGATCCGCCTGCCCGAATCCGCCCATTTCGGCGGCATCTTCCTGATGGGCGCGCTGTCCGCCGTGCTCGCGGGCGCGTGCGTCGCCCCGGTCCTCGCCGCCGCGCTCGTCCAGGCGGCGAAAATGGTCGCGCACGGCGATTATTACGGCCTCGCCCTGCCCTTTGCGCTCGGATTCGGCATGGCGCTCCCGTGGCCCGTCGCCGCCGCCGGGATCGGGCTTTTCCCGAAGCCCGGCCGCTGGATGATGCGCGTGAAACAGCTCCTCGGCGTGTTCATCCTCGGGCTCGCCGCGTATTACGCCTGGACCGCCTGGACCCTCTTCGCCGACGGCCGCGCCGAAGCCGCGGGCATGGCATCCGCGCAGGAGACCGCCGGAGCCGCCGCGGAGATCAACGCCGCACTGAAGGAATCCGCCGCCACCGGCCGCCCCGTCCTCCTCGACTTCACCGCCGCCTGGTGCAAGAACTGCAAAGCGATGGAGCTTTCCACCTTCCAGGATCCCGGGGTCAAGGCCGCCATGGACGGCATGATCTTCCTGAAAGTCCATGCCGACAAGCCGTCCGCCCCCGAGACCGCCGCCCTCATGAAGGCGTTCGACGTCCCCGGCCTCCCCGCCTACCGCATCATCCGCCCGGCAGATTAACGATTTGTTTCCGGCATCCGGCAAACAACAAAACAGTTCCAGTCTGTCGCGCCTCGCGGCAAAGTGATTTGTCGAACTCGCGCAAGCGAGTTCACCGAGGAGCGAAGCGACCCCAGCAAAGCGGCCTGTTTCCCCCCTGCTGCGCATCACCCGCCCAGATTTGGGACACAGCATTCCCGCGCCGTTGACAAAACGTAATTATCCCGAAAAACACGTTCAAAATAGCGTACTTTCATACGCTGTTTCCGATTATTTATTCAGGTTATTATTTCTCGCGAACTTGTTTTTTCTAAAAGCACAGATTACTGTATACATAGGGGAACCATTTCCCCGGCAACAAAAGAACATTCGCAAACAAAAACGACAAATGGGCTCATTCCCGAGTCCGCCAAGAAAACCGAAAGGACAGAATGATGAACCTTATTGACATCAGAGACATCCTCAGAACAACAAAGGCATCGAACTGGATTCACAATCAGGAGTTGACCGCGTACACTTTTTTTGATGATCCTCAATTAAGAATCCAAGAAGGCAATTCCAGCGCGCCTTTCCAAGAGAGCTGGGCTACGAATTTTCCCGATCCAGCTGCGTTTAAGGTTGTTTATGATGTTTTTTATAACAGTTCATGGATCAAAACCGTAACGCTTGTAAGTGTGGACGGGGGACGCGCCACGATCCCTATGCCGACAACTCCAACTTCCAATGAAATTGATTTGGAAGATTATCTTTTCGCGAGAATCGTTAGCCCGAACAACTTGGACGATTATATTAGAAGGGCGGGTTTTACTGTGCCCGGCGCATCGGGATATACGGAAACAGACTATTTCCGAATGTAAGCAAGAGTTTTAGAGTTATTCAAGCAGAACCGCCAAACTTCTGGCGGTTCTGCTTTTTTCTGTTCATGGCGCGCCTCGCGGTCATATAACCTGTCGAACTCGCACGCGAGTTCACCGAGGAGCGAAGCGACCCCCGAAGGGACAGCCCGCTGAACACAATAGCGCCCCTTTTTTCTACGACCGGCGACGCAAACAGCGTAGTTTTTTCCTGGCTTTTACCCCCTGTTTTCCTTGTTTTTTCTCAAATGACGTGATATAATAAAAATGTGATTCCTCAAACCCCTCCATCAGCAACATCACGAAAGGGCTGAAACCATGCCGCATGTCTGTTCCCCCGAACCGATTTTCAAGAGAATCCGCGCGGCGATTCTGCCGCTCCTCGTACTCACGGCGAGCTGTTTTTGCACGGCATGCGCCATGATGCCCGGCGGTCCGACGGACGCGGCTTATACCCCCGTGCTCGTCAAGCCGCCGAAACACCTGACGGATGTCTGTGTATCGCGCACAGGCGACCTGTGGGTCACGGCGGAGGCGGGCGGCGTTTTTCGCGTAAGCGATCCCGGCACACAGACGGAATGGGAAGACATGCGTGCGCTGCCGGGCTTCCCGGCGACGGACCACTGCACGGCGGTCTGCGAGGATTCGCAGGGGCGGATCTGGGTCGGGACTGCGAGCCTGGGCGTGCAGGTGTTCTGCGGCGGGGAGTGGCAGAGATACGACCGCGACACGGTCCTGAGCGGGAGCCACATCCACGATCTGGCGAGCTCGGCGAACGGCCTGACCGCAGTGGCGCACGAATGCGGCGTGAGCGTGTACGATTCGCGGAACGACTCCTGGTGCGACTATTCGGTTCTGAACGGGCTTCCGCCCGGCAGCGTGCGCGGCGTCTGCTTCGGGAACAACGGGAACACGCTGCACTGCGCGACGGAGAGCGGCGGATATGTCGGAATCGACGTTCGGAAAAAAACACAGGATGCAATCACGCTGACCGCGCCCGGCACCTGGGGGCGTGGGCGCGCGGCGCTTTATCCCCCGACCGAAACGGGCATCGGTCTGAGCTCGATCTTCTGCAACGGAGTCAGCGTTGACCGTTTTGGGCGGGTCTGCATCGCGGGCCTGAACGGGATCAGCTACGGCAGGGACGGGCAATTCCGGTTTTTGCAGGGGCGCGACCTGTTTGCGAAGATGAGGGACGCCTCGCGGAAAGAGCTGATCCGCGATGAATATGCGGCGTTTCTTCCGTCCAACCTGGCGCTGAAGGAAAGCTATGTGAACTGCGTTTACTACGGGCGGCACGGCCTGTGGATCGGATACCGCACCAAGGGATTCGAGCTGCGCGACCCCGACAGCCCGGAACTCCCCGAATGTCTCGAGAACCCGCCGAAGATCGACCGCCCTGTGCGCGCTTTCGCGGAACTCCCCGACGGACGCGTCTTCTGCGCGACGTACGGGGCCGGGCTGGTCGAAATCGGCCGCATGAAACCGTTCAAACAACCGCAAGTCGCAGCAGAAATGAACTCGCCCGCGCATCCCTCGCATACGCCCGCCGACCCGGTCTCGGTCCTGCGGGACCTCCGCAATGTCAAATACGACGGGGAGCCGGAAGTCTGGGCGCGTTACCTCGGCGAAGACTGGGTCACGAAGGGCGACTGGCCCGGACATTACGGCGCGCGGAAACAGGTGCTGTGCGCGATGAACGCGCCCATGTCGACGCGCTCCTGGGACGGCGGCGTGTCCAACGCCCCGATCACGGTCAACGGCGGGATCGGACCGCACCGGAACCAGGGCGATTCCCGGCGGAGCTGGGTGGACTGGGTGCAGGCGGACGACAACCGCGACGTGCTGCTCCAGATGGAGTACGGGCACCGGACGCAGTCCGAGTGGAACGACAACGGCGAGGAGTACCCGCGGACGTTCGAGGGGCCGGACCTGTGGCTCACGCTCATCATGAACCCGGAGGAGGTCTGGCGGCTTTCGCTGTATTTCTTCAACTCGAACGGGCGGATCGGCGACAACGTCGAGCGCGACTATATCATCGAAATCTACAGCTCTTTCCAGGGGGAAAGCCTGGCGGACTGCGTGTTGAAGAAGCCTCTCTGCACGGCGCGCGTAGCGGATTTCGCCAGCGGCGGCGTGTACAAGAGCTTCGTCCTGCGCGGCAGCTCCTGCTACCGGGTGCGGCTCGTCCGCTACGGCTCCCTGAACGTGATCCTGAACGGCATCTTCCTGGACCATCTGTTCGAGGAGCAGGACGTGCGCGATATCCCGGAAGAAGACCGGATCGCGGAACAGGGACGTTACCGCGCGCCGAGGTGGTACGACTGCGGCCTGGACGAGCTCGATGAAACGGGCCGGGAGTTTTCCGAACGGTATTTCGCCGCTGCGGATACGGAGCCGGGGACCGCCGCCATGCCGGTCCTGCGGCTGGCGTTCTACCGATATGTCCGCGAGAACCTGCCGGAAAACTTCAACCTCGCGGAACGCCTGCGCTGGGATGCCGCCCTCTGGACCGACGACGACCGGACGGAATTCGACGCCGCCATGAAGGAATACTGGGAAGAAATCCTGAAAGATCATCCCGAGCGCGCCTCGCGGTGAGGATGACCGAGCGATGTTTCCAAAAGAAAACCATCATTGTCGCTTGCTTTTTTCCTTATCAGCAGTAAATTAGATTCATGATCGCGCCAGCGGCTCATTTTTCATGACTTCAAAAAGAAAGGCTCCACCATGAAGTTGTCAGGCAGGAAAATACGGCGGATTCTGATCTGGTCTTTGCTCACACTCAACCTCGTACTCTGCGCGGGCTGCGGCCTCTCCGGGCTCGTGTTGCAGAGGAACCTGAAACAGGGCGGCTACACGGAGTCGTGGAGCGCGGACGACGGGCGCGTGCTCTCCGGGCTGTCCTACGGCACGGAAAAAGCGAACAAGTACGACCTGTACCTGCCCGCCGGCGTCGATCCGAAGGTAGACGCACCGCTCCTGCTCCTGATCCACGGCGGTTCCTGGACCGAGGGGAAACGAGGCGACATCGCGTACGCCTGCAAGTATTACGCCAAAAACGGCTGCATCGCCGCCACCATGGATTATTCGCTGGTCTCGGACAAGAACAATGTCACGATCAAGACCATGCTCGACGAAATCACGGCGTGCATCGCCGCGCTCAAGAAACAGCTGGAGAAAGAGGGCTATCACGTCCCGAAACTGGCGGTGGGCGGTTATTCCGCGGGCGGACACCTGGCGCTGCTGTACGCATATTCCCGCGCCTCCGAATCCGCCATCCCGGTCGCGTTCGTGTTCGACAAGGTCGGTCCGGTGTCGTTCCACAAGGAATTCTGGGGCGACAGGATCGCCGCGATGCTGATCGGCTACGGCGCGCGTATCGAGGTCGACCCGAAGAAGCTTGACACGCCCGAGATGAAGGCGGCGGCGGACAGCCTTTCCCCGCTTCATTTCGTCGGTCCGAAATCCTTGCCGACCGTCTTCGCCTACGGCGGGAAGGACGACCTGGTCAGGCCGATCCACCGCGACGAGCTCGCGAAGGCGCTCGAGGAGCATCACGTCCCGAACGTCCGCGTCGATTTCCCGAACTCGAACCACGCGATGTGGGACGACCCGGACTGCACGGAGACCTTCCGCAAGGCCGTCCTCCAGTACTGCGAAACGTACATGAAGCAGAACCCAACATCCGAACCGGAAAAAGAAACGATAAACGCCGAACAGAAGGATGAGGAGAAGCAATCCGATCGAAAGGAAAAGGAAGCGGCGAAATAAGCCGTTTCATCTGTCCGTCTTCGTCTCAAATATTCCGCCCCGTTCCATTTTGAAATACCACAAATAAAACATCATAAAGAAAACTTTTTTGCAAACTTGACATCCGGTCAAAACATGCTAAAGTATTATAAAAAACAACTCCATTTTTTCTTAAGGGTATCTCTAATATTTTCTATAAGGAGCAGACCATGACAACATCCAGCAGGAATCGGTCCGTTACGGAAAAAGCCTCCTCCATTCAAAAAATCACCTCGAAAATCATAGCGCTGACGCTGGCATGCCTTTCCGCGGTCCTGTGGCTCGTCGCCTGCTCGGACGGTTCCCTGCCGCCGAAGGAAGGGGCGGAGCTGTGCCTGAACGAATTCTGCGAAGCGGTCAAAGCGGAGGACTGGACAAAAGCGACCGGAACCATCGACCTGGCGACGGCCGACCCCCTCCTGCTGAGTGTCTGGAACTGTGAAGCATATACCGAAGCGGAAGACCTCCTGAGCAAAGGCAAGAACCTGAAAAAAGCGCTCGATATTCTGGCGGATATCCCGGACAGCAGCGAGGAATTCACGGGAATCCGGGAATCTCTCGCCACGCTCCCCGCCGCTTCGCGGAAAAAGATCACCGACCAGCTCCCGGGGATCTGCCGTTTCCTGCGCGAAGTCGATGCGTTCCAGCTGAAGATGTTCGTGCTAACCCTCTCCGAAGACAGGAAGTTTCTCGAGGCCTCGAAGGACCTTGTACGGCTTCAGCTCACATCCGCGGAGGAGCCCTTTGAAGCCGTCTTCCGAAAGAACGGAAAGGAATGGCGTCTTTCCTCGCTGGAACGCCGGCTGACGGCGGGGCGGGAAGCCCCCTCCGACGTCGAACTTGTATATGCGAAAACGACGGCGAAGAAAAAATACGATGCCGGTTCCCCGGAACAGGCGCTCGTGGATTTTTGGACCGCCGAATCGAAGCTGGATGTTGACGAGGTGCGGACTTTCCTCGCCGACGATTACATTAAGGTCGATGTCAACACGGTCCGGAGGACGAAAGCCGAATATATCAACCAGGGACAGGGGCTCAAAGGCGATTCGCTCTACGAGTTTTTCCGGTCCGAGATCGAACATGCCGATGCCGGGACCGGCTGGACGGCATTTTCGGATTACCTGAAGTCGCTCGCGGGAGGCGAGGTGGAAGAGTTCGTAATGGAGCATTACCGAAAACAAAACAGATCGGAGGGGAAAATGATGCTGCAGACCATGTCCGTAGTCCCGGACAGCCGCAAGGTCGAGGGCGACGACGCTTCGCTGGACGTTGCGTTCTATGATGCTCTCCATGGTCGCGCAGGAAAGCATGTCGAACTGGTCCGCAAGGACGGCAAATGGCTGATCCGAAAGGAGGTCACGTCGCTCCTGCCGCCGGCGACCGCCGAGGAAAGGAAATCCATGGGCAAGACGCTGCGCCTGATGGGTGTGGCGTTCGACGACGAGGACGAAAACAGGTTCGCCGGCATCTACGATGACATCGACAAAGCGCCGCTCACCAGAAAAGGCGTCAAGGAAAAGGAATACAGGGCACTATGGGAAATACTGAAGACGGAGGACCGGTATGTCTCCTACGAAGTGGCGCGTTTTCTCTACGATCAGGACGACCTGTTCCCGGAGGATGTGAAACAGCTGAAGTTCAACGAGGATTCCCATCTCGACCAGCTTGCCGCCAAGCTCCGCGATTTCTATTTCGTCAACGATCCGAACGCAGTCTTCCCCGAGGCGGACCAGGCGGTACAGGCGGAGGAATGGGGCACGCTCAGCCGCTTGATCGTGAGCAAGGCGGTGCTCGGCAGGTTTGTTTGGGGGCGTTACCAGAAGTATAAAGCAAGCTTCCAGGACCAGCTGCTGGTTTCCTGGCTCGAAAAGGCAAAGGTCACGGACGACAATGCCGACCTTATCATCGATCTCTGGTCGAGCTATCCGCCGAATCCGAAGGTCTACGACCGGATGGAACTGATCGACACCCTCGCAAAAAACGGCGCGCCGGAATGGGTGACGGAATATCTGCGCGGCTGGACCTCCATTCAGATGGCATGGGAAGCGCGCGGCAAAGGCACGGCTTCGACCGTTACCGACGAAGGCTGGGATAAGTTCAGGAAATACCTGAACGACGCCGACCGCCATCTGGACCGTTCCATCAAGCTCAATCCCGACAACTACTTCGCATACTGCGAAAAGATCACGACCGCCATGGGGCACGGGACCTCGGCGCAGGAACTGGATAACTTCAAAAAAGGCATCGCGATCGCGCCGGAAGACGGTTCGCATCTGGGATACCTTCTGACCGCGCTCCTGCCCCGCTGGGGCGGGTCCCGCCGTGAGATGAAGCAGATACTCCTGGAAGGCATGAAACTGGATGAAAACAAATCCCGCATCCCTCTCGTGTCATTCAACTACATCAACCTCGACATGTTCAACAATGAATTCGTGCCGCTCACGTTCCGCTCGTTCTACATGGATCCGGTCGTGCAGGATTGCGGCGAACGCCTCTTCGCGCAGGCGCTGAAGAGAAGCAAGGACGCGTATTACCAGAACGTGATCCGCTTCGAACAGGCGCTGTTCTACCTGAACAGTCTCCGCTACGAGGATGCGCTCAAGGCATTCGACAAGATCACGTACAAGGGGAAGGAGCTCGACAAATTCCTGTACGACAACAGCGTGCTGAAATTCCAGACCAACTATCCCGTCGTCCCGATCTACGAGGACCCGAAAGCGGCGTTCGAACTCCGGCGAAGCGCCGTCGCGCCGATCCTCCGCAGGATCGAGCTCAATTTCGTGACGGAAAAGATCCCGCCCGCGGTCGCGCGCCGCCAGCTGCTTTCGCTGGCGGAAACCGACGAGGCGAAATCCGATCCGTCCATCCGGAACTCCCTGATCGACCTCGCCGCCGCGTGGGGCGAACCCGAACAGGCAGGCGCGAATTACAAGACGGCCCAGAACCATTCCGGCCCCGCATGGGAATGCGCGTGTTTCATCGCCAATGCGGACCGCATCCGTTTCTTCTTCGATCACGGCTACGATGTCGGGGCGGAGCCGCATTTCTTCCTGCGCGCCAGGTATCATGCCGGGGTCACGCTGGACGCCTCGAATCGGTCCGAGCTCGAGCAGATCCGCAGGATGATCACGACCGAGGCGAAAAAACACTGGAAATACGTCGTGGACGATGCCGACCCGGAACGTACGGTCGAGGTGGAATACGATTCGCCGCGGATCGATTATGCAATGGTCGCAAAAGCCGCAAAGTCCTCCAACAGGGACCTGCTGGTGATCGAATACGAATCCATCCACAATTTCATCTTCAATCTCAATGGCGACGCCCTGACCATCGAACCGTTCCAGTACGCGCCGCTTCCGTCCGTCGTATGGGTCAACGGGAAGCCGTGGACCAACCTCTCGAAGCCGTTCCGCCTGCCGTTCAAGCCCGATCTGTCGCACGGCTTCTCCATGCTTCTCCGGGGCGCGTCGAAGTGGAGCACGCAGGCGTTCTGCGACGGGGACAAGCGTGCGGAACTGCTGATCTGCCCCGAATATGAATTCGACCGTGCGAAGATGGCGTTCGCCGTCCTGTTCGGTTCGAACGCCCTTCCCCCGGCGCCCCAGCCCCAGAAGCACGCGCAGCAGGTGATCGGCGGACTCAACCCGAAACGCGTGAACTCCGTTCCCTTCGACCCGGAAACGATGAACGGTGAATCGGTCGAAAAACGGAAGAAGTCGATCGTCTTCGAAGGGATGATCGACGGATCCGGGCTCTTCACGTTCAGCGGGAACAAGGTCACGTACAAACATTCGACGTTCTCCTACCCGGATTACATCAGGATCGACGGCGTTACCTGGGACAACCTGAACGTCCCGTTCAAGCTGGATTTCACCCCGGACTACTCCAGGACGAAAGTCGTCGAGATGAACGGACGCGGCGAGATCCGGTTGAACTACACGCAGGACAAGCTGGAACTCTTCATCAACGACAGCGAGGCATCCCGCGCCGAATATCGCGTCTCCATGTATTTCGAGGACAATTGAACAGACTGGAAAGGTCTCTTGCCCCATGTCATCCGCACGCTCGCTTTACGGATTGTTTGCCGCCGTCGCCGCCGCGCTTTTCGCGTTGTTCGGCACGGGGTGCAGGCACGACGCATATAATTCCGACGGCGAATGGGTCAGCGTGCCGATCACCCCGCTCAACATTGGGCCGTATTTGCTGCCATTTGGAGAAGGAGATGTTACCACCTACGGTCTTGCCACGGGGGTGGCGGTCCAAAACATAGACTCGTATGGGATTTTTGTCCCGGTCATGGGTACATCTTTCATTGGCAGGAACTACGGCATGGCGTGCAGTCTGGTTTGCCTCTCCGAGGAATTCAACGGGATCGCGGTCGGCGCAATTGACTACGGGAATCACAATGGTATTTCCATCTTTCCGATTGATTTCGGAAGCGGCACAAACGGACTGTCCGTTGAAGGCATTACGATCGGAAAGGGTTTCAACGGAATAGACTTTTGCCTTTGCAACATTTACGGGACGGAGGGAGCCGGGTTGCAGGTGATCGGACTGGATTTTTCCACGCATGACGACAGCGAGATAACCGGCTGCCAGATCGGAGGGATTTTGACCTCCGCCGTTCGCGGCGCGCAGATCGGTGCAGTCACATATAATCCGAAGGTCGGAATCAATCGCGGGAGATCGTTCGGGAAATGTCTGAACTTAGGCGTTATGAACCTCGATTTGACGGAGGGTTTTCAGGTCGGGGTGGTCAACAACACCTCGGAAGGAAATCCGGTTCAGATCGGGCTGTTCAACACCTCCTTCGACGGCAGCCCGTTCCAGATCGGCATTCTGAACATCAATCCGAACGGATTCCTCCCGATCTTCCCGTTCTTCAATTACAGCGTCAAAAAGGGCGCTTACGAACGCGAACAGGAATCGGCGGTCGGATTCTGACGCTCAAATTCAGGGGAAGACGGATAAAACGGAGGCGATTTCATGCACGAGATCAAGGCGGCAAAGCATCCGAAACCGAAACAACTGTCCGATCCGTATCAGCGTTACGGCGACGAGCTGAAACAAAGCATCCTGCGCAAAACCGGCCGCGACCTGAACACGGCCGAGTTCACGGCATTGTTCTGCGGATCGCTGCCCGCCGGGACTTACGAGGAAAGCGTCTATTATCTCCCGGACGTTACGCGCTATCTCGCCTCGCACTACTGGGAAAGCGTTCTCGCGGACGATGAGGCGTTCGAAGAGCTGTTCAAAAAGTTTCTCATGTGGACGGTCTTCTTTTATGACGAGCTCGCGAAAGACGGCATCTGGAACGACCTGAACCTGTTCCTGTCCGATCTCTTCGCCCTCGCGACCGAACGGTTCGAGGTGCGCGGCAGTGTCCCCGCCGGACGCGATCATATCGGATACTTTTTCCTGTATTTCGGGGAGAAATCGTTCATGCAGACGGACGATCCGCTCGGGACCTGTAAAAACTTCCCGTTCGGGGTCACGGACGAATACATGGCGCGCCGCTTCGAACACCCGGCGTCCTACGTCGATTACGCATGGCTGATCCTGCTCACGAACGGGCTGGGCGGGTTCACCGGGTTCCACGGCGTGGACCATGTCAGGGACAGCGCGTTCCTGGAGCGGGTGAAGCAGGACAAGTCCTGGCAGTCCGCCGCGGTCACGACGGTCATCGCCGAGGCGGAGGCGCGCCCGGAACTGATGGATTTCTGGTCGGCCTGCCTCGACGACGCCATGCTGTTCTGAAGGGGATGATTCCGGAATCCGTCCTCTCAGTCCTTATCATCCTCGTCATCACCGAAGGAGAAGGCATCGGAGACTCTCGCCAGCAGACCTTTCGGGCCGGATTTCGGCGTATCATCGATCAGATACACTCCGGCTTCAATGGCCTTGCTGATGCAGACCTGAGTGCCATGGACGAAGTTGACGATCAGAGTCGACAGATCGTCGTCGCTGATTTCCGGGATTCTGTTCCAAGTCCATTCGCAGGCAAGGAGCTTTCCTTCGCAATTGAGGATCACCTTGGGCATCGTCGTGTCGGCGTGCCATTGGTTGCAGAAAAGATAGGCCGACTTGAAATCGTCCGAGTCATCCACATCCTTGCTGCAGAGAATCCCGGTTGCCTGAATCCTGTCTTTTTCCTCGGAAATGGAAAACAGGATCTTATAATCCAGCGGGATCGGGTCCGAGTCATGGACGATGAACTCGATGACGTGGGAATCCTTGTGGATCATATGGGCGATCTCCATATCATCGAGAACCTTCCGAAATTGTTGTACTGTGATGGGCATAAGGCGTTTCCTTTCCGTTTTGGGTTGTTATTGTGATTTGACGGGGTGCCGTCTCCGGAGATTTCCGCGTCGCTGTATGCGGCGCGAATCTTCTTCAGCGGCAATCCCGGATACTCCTTCCGGATCTCCGCACGTTTCACAGGTGCTTTTTCCCTCAAAATGTCGTACTGGCGTTTTCCCTTTCCGTTTCCTCAAATGACGATTTCATGCTCCGTCGCCGGCATCAGTTCCGGAAAGCGTTTTCCGGCCTCGACGAACAAGCTCCAGCTGATTCCCAGACCGCGTTCGGCCACCTGTTCACGCAGGAAATCCGTCGTGTTCGTTTTGTCCAGCAGAACATTGTAATGGGTTACGAGCGTATTGCGGAAAGAATCCACACTGACGGACGGGAAGATCCTTTCGTTGTTCCATTTGTTGCAGAACAGCAAAGCGTCCATAAGCCGAATGCCGGGTATGACGAAATCTTCCGCGATGCAGCAGATGCTGATCAAATCCTTTCTGATCTCCATGAAAACGTGAACATCATAGTTGAAATCCTCATCCGCATGAAGCGTCCCGGAAAGCAGATTCTCTCCCGGTATCGACCGGGTCGCAAACGATTTTTCGTCCAGGACTTCACGCAGTCTGAGCGCGGTAAGCCCCGGGCCCAGTGCGGATCCCCGCATGGGCTGTTTCCGTCCGGAAAGGGGTTGAACCCATTCCGCCAATTTGTAGAAATGATTGATGATTCCCATTCTCGTTCCACCTTCCTGATCCGTTTTGAATTTGTTTCGCCCCCGGCGGCCCGGTCCGATCGAGGGATAACCCGCTGTTCCGCCGGGATGGATCCTGCCGTTTTTTCCGCCATGATCCATGATACGCCTCCATCGGGGATGCATCCGCCTATGATAGAGCATATCATACCGCGAATATGACGCGTTTTTCAAAAAACAGATGCGTTTTTTTTGAAAAAAACATCAACGGATCATTTGACTCTCCCCTCGTAAGCGCATCAGAAGGCATCCCAGATGGTTCTGCCCCTCGCCGGCCCGGTTTTGTCCCCAGAAGAAATCCTTTTGCGACAGATGGATCAAATTCAGCTCGCCGGTCTGGAGCAGACGGCGGTGCATCCGCGTGCCCGGAGCGAATTTCACGCGCAGCATCGTTTCCATGACCTTGAGCCGGTCTTCGGGAGACGGCGGAGACATCGCCCGAAGACGCGTATCGGCCAGCAGTTTTGCCTCGCCCGGCGTAGAGGCACAACGTATTTCATGGAATGTCTGCCGGTCCGCACAAACACTTTCCTCCGCGAACTTTGCCGCCTGGTAGTAATGCTCGCCGCTCTTCCAAAGCTCCCCGCCGATCTCCAGCGGCTCCTCGTAAAAGTTCGAAAACACATCGAAATACAGACTCTGGCTGCAGAAATAAAGCCGCCCGTTCAGGACGCCGTCCCCCAGCAGATTCATGACGCGGGGATACTCGCCGGTCCTGCGTCTGCCGTCCGCCGCGGGGCTGTCCTCGAATCCGTCGTTCGTCAGAAGATCGTAATACTTGATCCTGCGGCATACCGGATCTCCGAGCAGATTCCAGATATACTCGCAATAGCGGGGATCGGTTTCCGGGACGTCATCGGGGAAATGCTTGGCAAGCCGGTCGATCCGTTCGAGCATCGCGGGCGGCACGCCGAGCTCCGCGAGTTCCCCCGTGTCCCGGAATTCGCCGTAATCATGCGTCAGAGCCACGATTATTTCCGGCAGGGGCATGACCGCGGACATGAGCGCCAGGGGATGCACGATATACGGCATCCCCTTCCGGCCGATTCTGCCGGAATAAACCTCGACGCAATGTTTCAGAAGGCGTTCGAAAACATCTTTCATGGCTGAATTGAATATATCTTTGCGGCTTCGGCGGTTCCCTGCCCGGGAAAACAGGCACGGGCAAGTTCGGTTCGGAATCAGGAACGGAGTCCATGCGGCGAAGATCACGCCGCCCCGGCGCACCGGAATGCGCCCCGGTCCGAGCGGACAGCTCCCCGGGGATGGCGGCGCGGTCACCCTCGATCAGGCTTATCGATACATGCCGCTTTTCACCGCGTCCGCGAAGAAGAACCGGCTCAACGAGATAAAGGAATCCAGAACGATCTGCTTCAGGAACTCGCCCGAGTAACTGGCATCCATATTCCAGGTCCATTCGCAAATCATGATCCTGTGGCTCTCATCCACGCGGGCCTTGGGGTATTTGAAGGAAGAATTCCATTTGTTGCAGAATTTGTATGCCGCATGGAAGTCGTTGTCTTCATGAATCATTTCCGCGATCAGGGAAATGACGTAAATGAGCCTCTTTTCCTCATCGACGGAATACAGAAACTTGACTTGCTCATCGCCCGATTGAATAATGAAAGTGATGTTTTTCTCCTTCTGGTCGGCAGCATGTTTGAGCTGCGATTCATCGACAGCGCTGCAAAGATCCTCGAATATGGTTGCCATAATGATACTCCAATCCTTTCTTTGCGCACCACCCGGTCAGTTCGTTTTCGACGGAAGGTCCGCGTGTTCTTTGGGAAGAACCGCCGGATGCGGTTCCATCTTTGCTATACAATAGCCCTTCCATTGCGTTTTTCAAGTCCCTCAAAACGAAAAAATATGTTTTTTCATGGTATCCCGATTCTTCTGAGCAGGTGTTTTTTTCGGCTGATGGGCACCCAAGCCCATGTGAAGCGCCCTGCCCCGTTTTCGAACTGGATTATCCCATTTGCTTTTTCAGCAAAAAGAGTTATAGTAAGTGATAAAGCCTTTTTTATGGAACAGAGATTGCCATGTCCCGGATCAATTTCAAATGCAGGATCACGCCTTACGGGGTCTTCCTCCGCCTCGGGCGGAACGCCTCCGACATGCGTTTGAGGCGGCGCATCCTCGCCCGGATCAACCGGATGCGCCGGCCGGGAGACGCGAAACGGCCGTCCGCCCGCGTGTACTGGCTCCGTCACCTGAGGTTGGTGTCGTTCTGGGTGAAATTGGTTCTCTGCATCGGCATTGGGTATATGGCCCTGCACCCGATGAAAACCGGATATTACGGAACCAGGAGCATCATTCGTCACTGGCCGGACATCGTGCATGTCGCCACATTCTGCTCCTGGGGTGGCTGGTCCTGCGAAGACTTTCTGGAAGACCGGCTCCTACATTACGCCCCTTTGACCGAGGACGACCTGAGGCGGATCCTCAGCGGTGAGTTCCTGTTCGATGAAGACGGGAAGATCCGGCCGGACCGCCTGGATATCGCGTGCCACATCGCCTCCTTCGCTCAGATTCATGACGCGGAAACGATCCGGAAGATCGTGGATTACGCTCATTTCGAGAATAAGCCTTATTATATCGAGGAGGCGTTCCGTTCGATCGGGCCCGAAGTCTGCCCGGTCCTGATCGACCTGATGCTGCATGATCCGGATCTGTATTTCCGTCAGACTGCGCTGGAGACGTTCGGCAGAGGATTCGCGACGCCGATTTACTCCCGTTACTGGGCGGGAAAAGCGCGGAACGAGATCGAATCGGTCGTGCTGAACCCCGATGAGGATCCCTTCGTCAGGAGATGGGCCCGGCTTGCGCTGGTCGATCTTCATGACAGGCGGTCTCTGTCCGTCTTCGAGCAGTATGTCCATGCCAGTCTCGAAACCCCGGACGGACAAAGAAATGACGCGTTTTATCAGGAAGAACTGGATGAGGTGTGGGACAATCTGTATGAATGGGGCGGCGACGGAGGGCTGTCCGTCCTGCTGGGGTTCCTTGAACAAAAGATCATTCCCCAGCCGACATGGCTGGAGGACGGGCAAAAATACTATTTCCCGAATCCGGACAATTACCGTGAAGTCCAGGTCTTTTCCAGCGAGTTCGTCAGCCCGTTCGATCTGGACGAGAAGAAAATACCTTATTTCATCGTGCACAGGCCGATCATCGTGTCGGAGGAGACTTACGCCCGGTTCGAACGGCTGTTGACCGACGACGATACGGAGCCGGAGATCAAGGAATGGCTGAAAAAAGTCGGCCGCTATGTGCTGCGATGCCCGGACGACAAGATGGATCTGCCGTTCGTGCGGCATTTCCAGAACATGTCGAAATCCGCATTCTATCATTGGGATGCCCGCCTTGAGTTTTATAAATTCCTGATGGAGAACTCTGGTTCCGACGATTCCATGTTCGAGGGGCGCCTGCAAATCAGTTTTTTCCACTTCGACGACGAGAAAAAAGACGAATGAGGATGAGGTGAAAACGATGGAAAACGAACCTGAGAAAAAGATCGATCGGACTGCAGCGCCGGACTCGCAGCGTTCACCAGCCGCGCCGAAACGATATGTGGTGAACAACGGCTTCGACAAGGTGTTCTTCATCCTCAGCAGCTTGTTCATCGCAGGAAGTTTGTTTCTGGTGTCCATTTTTGTCTTCTTTGCGGTCATTCCAGAGCGCCGCGGGTCTGTACCCGATTTCGTCAAATACGTGGCGGGGGATCAATATGAAGTGGTCGTGCGCAAACTCGGCCCCATCGACGACAATTTCTTCCGGTCCACCACCGCGTATGTGCTCGTGCGGACGGATGCGGACGTCGTTTCCAACATCGTGTACATGAACGCGCTGAACTTCAAGTTCGTCCCGCTGGACTCGCCCGAACTGGAAGACGCGAAAATGATGGGTCAGGTGTACAGTTCCACGGCGGAGATCGACAAGGTCTATCGGGAGCTCGCGCAGACGCCGCCGGGCGCGGACTGCCGGTATTTCGTCTCCACGGACGACCCGGATTATTCCACCACCTACCTGTGTTTCTCGCCGGAATCCAAACTGCTCCTGTTCTTCCGAACCATGAGAAAGTGGTAAATCTCAGGCTTCGTCGGCAGATCCCCGGTACGGGCGGAAAACAGCCTTGCTTCTTGCCCGATTCCGCCGAAAAAGCTCAAAAAACGGCGGCTTCTCTTCCACACGCTCGGGGTGTGCCTCGCTGCACGCAGAAAAATCGCTCTACATCTTGTCCGATTCCGTCGAAAAAGCTCAAAAACGTCACTTGTCAAGGTAAATGCACGTTTGTCAGAGTAAACGCACAACGAACGTGAAAACCGAGCGTTTAGTCTGACAAACGCCAGAATTTGTTGAAAGAATTGGCAATTGCGTTGAAAGTATTTGCAATGTTTGAGCGTTT
>JAGCTY010000091.1 GCA_017963105.1 Lentisphaeria bacterium | reverse complement strand
GCTATGCCTCCCCGCAGCCTGAAGATTTCACAGCAGTTTCCCCCTTGTGCACGAGCGTCAGCCGTGCACTACCGCAGTGGAGGCTATGCCTCCCCGCAGCCTGAAGATTTCACAGCAGTTTCCCCCTTGTGCACGAGCGTCAGCCGTGCACTACCGCAGTGGAGGCTATGCCTCCCCGCAGCCTGAAAGTCTCGGAGTAAAACGCCTTTCTCACACGTTCATCGGCTGCACGGGTTCGGGCACGGGTTCGGAAACGGAAGCACTGTTCTGTCCCGCCTGTCCCGTCTGCCCCGCCTGAAGCTGAAGCTGTTTCCGGATCTGCTTCTGAAGCAGTTCCTCCTGTTTCTCTTTCTCCTGCGCCCGTTTATAGGCGGCCTTGATCTTTTTCCGGTTGACGGCGATCACGCCGACCAGCGCATAAACGATCATCTGCTGTGCGAAATTATTGTACTGTTTCAGGCTCCATTCCAGCGTGGAGTGCCAGTACCAGCAGGTCTGCCCCGCGAAGACGCCGATGATGATGCCGGAACACGGCATCTTCCGCAGAACGATCACACTGATGAAAGCCGACAAATAATAGTATAGGAACCACAGGATGAGGAGGACCAGTCCATACCAGCCGCATTCCGCGGCCACAAGCAGGTAAATGGTCTCCACGATCCCTCCGTATTTGGGATAACCCGCGGGATAAAGCTCCCTCGTATAATCATATTTCCCGTCGCCGCCGGAATACTCGGAATAATTGTTCGCACCGACGCCGTATCTGTAATCGTTCGCCATTCTTCTGGACGCGATGGCAAACGCGATTCTTGTATTCTTCGAGGATTCCGGAGCCTTGGTAAAACGCTGGATAATGCGCGGCAGGGCGTAGCCGACAATGCACAGCATGAACGTCAGGCCGAACAGCATCAGAAGCAGGCGCCTGGTATTGAAACCGTTGCACAGGATGGAAAGGGCGCAGACGATGGCGATGCCGCCGAAAAAGATGACGAAACCGCCTCGCGAAAATGTGAAAAGGATCAGAAGGACGGAACTGGCAAATGCCGCGAGCACAAGCAGGAACATCAGCTTGTTCATCCGTTCATTCATCAGGACGCCGAGCGCAAGAAGCCCGAAAAGCTCCAGATACAGCGCGAGCGAATTCTGGTGCGGGAACGTCGAACTGATCTGGAACCTTCCGTCGAAGTATTTCTGTTTGAACCCGTACAAAAAAAGAATGATCAGGACGACCGACACCACGCAGACAAAGAACCTGAGATCGGCGCTGTTGTTCAGATAATTGAACGCCGCCAGGAACGTGATATACATCCAGACCATCTTAACGACTTCGAATCCCCATTGGTGCATGTAAAGCGCGTTCACGCCGGAGATCAGGATCGCCATGAAGTAAAGGAAATAGAAGAAAGCACCCGGCGGAAACAGCTTCACTTTGTACTTCGGCATAAAAAGCGTGCTCAGCAGGAGCGGAACCGCAAACAGGGACACGGCGGAAAAAGCGTATCCGCGCGCGGTGCCTTTCCAATTCGGGAGCGACATGATATGAATCATGACCTCGTTGCTGGTAAAATAAACCATCCCCGCGAAACAGATGTGCCGGAACAAGGGAAAAAAGCAGCATATTGCCGTCATGAAAGGCAGCACATACAAAAAGATGAGCAGGAATGCGACTACTTTGAAGATAGACATATGCCCGCAATCGATTTAATTCGTGCCGGTGCTGAAGCCGAAATAACCGAAAATGGTCGAACCGAAAGGCCCCGCAAGCAGGTTGATGAGCTGAATCGTCGGCAGAATATCCTTAATGATATTGTTCCAAATCGTAATGTTGTTCTGCGGCACATAGATGATGTCATTCGCGCACAGCGTGAAATCCTTCATCTTTCCGTTCAGGATCTTGTCGACATCGACCGTATAGACCACAGTGTTCTCCATACCGCCGCGGATCACACGGACATAGCGACTGTATGTACCCGTCTTAAGACCGTTCACATAGGACAATCCCTGCAGAAGCGTCATCCCCTCGGTAAAACCGACGTAGGTGTTGCTTCCGACTTCGCCCAGGAAAATAATATAGCCGCTCATGGTGGACGGCACATAGATATAATCTCCGTTCAGGAGGGGAATATTGTGCAGGTCGTCGCCTTCGTAGACAACTTTCTTGAAGTCCACGGGCAGCCTTTTGCCGTCCCGTTTGACATAGGCGTTGTCAAGGTCGGCCAGCTCCACGGTGTCGCCGTGAAACGAACCGGTCTGGAACCCGCCGGACAGCGAAATCGCGTCAAGAAGATGGGTCTGCCCGATCGAGACCGTATAATTCCCCGGTCTTACGACGCGTCCGGCGATCGTGAAATAATAGCCGCTGACGGAAACCGGAGACAGCGTGACAAGAGGTGATTTCAAATATTTGGAAAGCTTCTGTTCGATCAGGTCCGTTGCATCTTCCAGGTTCATGCCCGCCAGTTTGACCAGCCCGATCAGAGGCAGACTGACCGTCCCGTCCGGGGCGACCAGGATATTGGATGAAAGGGTCGGCTGGTTGTAAACGGACAGCTGAAGGGTGTCGCCCGCCTTGATTTCATAGGGAGAAGGATTCACCACATGAAGCGCCTTCAGCTGCTCCTGGATCGCGTAATCGTCTTTTGCTTCACGCGGGACAACGGATGTCATTCCTGGAATGGCGATGCCTCCGAACGGACGGGAGTAGCAGGAAGTCGCGAGAAGGGACAGAGCGGACAGAAGGAAAAGCGCGATCCGATGATATTTGGAAATCATAAACTCACCTTGCTGTAATGCTTGTTGTTGATATTGTAAAGGAATCCGACGATATTGCCGACGCGGAACGTCTTCAGGAACTGAAGAATCCGGTAGACGCTCAGTTTGGACGTCTGCGCGTACTTCATCGGGATAACCGTAAGGTCGGCATTGTGGGCGATTTCGGCAAACAGCTGGCGGTGCAGTTCAAAATCAAACAAGTCCCAGACGACCAGGGAAACGGACTTGTATGCGGTCTTGATACGCTGGATCTGGTCGCCGGTCAACGGCGAAATGAAGGACAGGTCGTCCAGTTTGAAGAAGACCCTGTGGTCCTTGTCCGGCTTCGGCGCTTCATCCGTGAACTGATACAGATAATCGTTGATCAACACCGGCGTCTGGTTCGCCGGCGCATCGTCGTCACTCATCAGAGGCGAAATCACGACGTAGTTGCACCCGAGACGGATCTTCAGCGTCTCGCAGAACTCCTCGCGGATCTTCTCGTCAAGGTCTGAACGCCTGTTCGGGGCGAACACGACCAGGAGGGGATGGTCCGGCGACAAGGTGGAAAAATACTCTTCCCCGTTGCTGAGGATCGTCTGAAGTGCGCTGTAGTAGTTTGCCCGGTGGGCCTGGTCCAGCTGCGGGATCAGGCCGAGCGTCTTGATCCGGAGGGCCTGTTCGATATCGACGTTGGAACGCACCGTCAGGTTGAAGAATTCACAGCCGAAAATGATCGAAATCGCGATGAACGACCCCAGGACGAACCCGATGATCGCCCAGACGCCGCGTTTGCGTCCCAGGGACACCTTGGGGGGTTTCGCGAGCTCCTGAATGGTAATGTCGGAGAAGGAACGGTCGAGGAAGTTCCGGATCGTGACGATCTGCAGTTTGTTCTTGTTGATCTGTTCCTTGTACTGTGCGATGTCCGCCTCGATCTGACGGATGGCGGGCTGAATGGACGCCAGGAGTTCGCGTCTGGCGCGCAGCTGGACGACAATTTCGTTGTTGAGCTTGATGTCATTGTTCAACGCTGTAATCTCAGCACGTTTTGCCGCGATGGCCACCAGGATTTGCGTATAGGCGGAATTCCTCGAAACAACGATCTTCCTGTTGCCGTCGGAATCCGTCAGGTCCTCTTCCTCCTGCGCTTTCGCCAGTTCGGCTTTCAGCTTTTTGACGAGCTCCCGCTGCTGGATCAGGATGGGGTTGCCCCTCGCGTATATCTGTTCATATTTTGTCAGAATGGCTTCCTCGTTTTTGATGTTGTCCTCCGCGGCCATGCTTTTTTCCCTGAGCGTGACAACTTCCTCCGGAGTGTTGGCGAGCTCGCCCTGCAGCTCGTACAAAGCCTGTTTGCTCGAATCCAGGGAGGAGGAGGCGCGCGTCAGCTGGTCCTCGACCTGAAGCAGCCGCTGGTTGTTGAACGCGATGTCGCTGTCGATCTTCGTCAGATTGTTCTCCGCGCTCAGCGTTTTCAGCTTCTCGTTCTGTTCCTCAAGCTGTTTCTCCAGGTCGTTCTGGGTCCGGACATAACTGTCGTTCAGGTCCTCCAGGTTTTTCCGGATCAGCTTCTTGTATTCCTCGATGAACACATCCGCAAGCGTATTGGCGAGCGTGGCGGCAATCGTCGGGTCCTTGGACGACGCGGAGACATAGTAGTAATCCGAATTCTTTTCCGATTTGACGTTGATGTTGCCGTAGAGCTGCTCCGCGGCATAGGGAAGGCTGAGACGCTTCACCGTCTCTTCCAGCACGGCGCGGCTTTTGAACAGCGTCATGATGACGGATTTCTGAATGTTCACATATCCGGGCGGAAGAATCTCGTTGCGGTTGTCCGAAATGGACTGGCGGATCATTCCGCAGTTCGCCACGTACACGTTTGTCGTGGTCATCGTCCGGATGAAAAACATGGCGCAGGCGAACAGGAACGGGAAAATGACGAAAAGCCACCACAGTTTCTGGACGGCGTTGACCCAGCACCAGATGTCGCGTTTGAAAAGACGGGAGAACCGGATGATGGCGGGCGTGGAATCGTCCTGCCCCCCGTCAAACGTGCTCGGCCGAACGGGAGATACATCGCCGTTATCTGTTAAGATCATTCTAAGACTCCTCTCTGATGAAGCGGACGCACTTCCGGTCTCAGGTTGCGCCGCAGGATCCCCGTCAGGATCCTGATATTGAACCAGCAGTTCATGGCATACGCATAATACTGCTCGTCGAGTTCAAATTGATAAGGTTCATTTTCATGTCCGAGATACTCGCTGTAGGAAAAGATGCCGGGCGCATAGCCGGGCAGGGCCCGCATGAACGCCTCGTTCCGTTCGTTCGCCTCCAGCAGACGGTTTCCGACAAGGCGTATCCTCCCGGCCGCCGCGTGCGGCAGCAGATGATACTTGTTCAGCGTCAGCCTGCGGAAAAGCCGCCCGGCGAAACCGTCCCGGGGCAGCACATACCCGTTCAGGGACATCGTGCGCCGCACGCCCTTTCCCATCAGGCACTCCACAAGGGCGGAGTGGAACTCCAGGAACGGCCTCAGCAGGAGATAAAGCGGCGTCTGAAGAAGAAGGAGAAGGCAGGCCAGCACGCGCTGGTAAAGCGGACACCGGTCGTATTCGCCGGGCTCGATTTCCGAAAGGACGGATTCATTGACGACGTCGATCCTGATCCCGGATTCGGGATCGATCATATGGTTCCCGCAGCAGATCTTCCCGCTGATTTCAAGGCCGCGGCCGATATAGGTGTTGCCCAGCACAATCGAATCCCGGAGCGCCGTCCCGCTGTCGATCATGCAGTTGTCGCCTACGATGATGTTCGGCCC
Source organism: Lentisphaeria bacterium (assembly GCA_017963105.1). Lineage (GTDB taxonomy): Bacteria > Verrucomicrobiota > Lentisphaeria > Victivallales > UBA1829 > UBA1732. The sequence goes on along the minus strand of JAGCTY010000091.1, from coordinate 20,287 downwards.
GGCATGGACCCCGCGCCCGAACTCGATCCCGTTCCCGAGGATGACAGGAGGCTTGACGCGCGCCGACCCGGGAATCCGGACGTCGCGCCCGACGAAGCTGTTCTTCCCCTCGCTGAACCCGGGCAGATTGTATTTCTCGATGTCGCTTCCGGCCAGACGCATATTGTGCCGGTAATAGTCGCGGATATCCGGAACGGCGAAACCGTTCACCGGGCCGTCGTCGCGGAACCCGCTCCAGTCGTCGGGAAGGTCGTCCAACATGTCGCGCCCGATCAGATACCATGCGGCGGATCCGTATGCGCGCCCGGACATCCCGTCGGGCGCTATGTTCAGCGTGTGAGGGCTCCGCTTGTCGTATTCCGGCAGGAAAAGGCCGGAAAGGACCAGAAGGTCGCTCCCGCGGAAAAACGACTTCTTCTGCTGAATGATGCGTTTCAACGTCCGGGACGGCCCCATACCCTCGCAGCGGATGTTCAGACCGAGGGATTCGCCGTTCCTGTACTGCGCGCGCAGAATCCCGGATTCCTCGTCCGAAACGATCATCACGTCGCGTATCCCGCTCAGGAAACAATAATCCAGTTCGAACTCGATCGCGGGCTTGTTCGCGAACGGGAGCAGATAAACCGGATATTCGGGGAAATACCGTTTCAGTTCCATATTGTCCCGGACCGGGCAGAACAGGAGCGCCTTCATCATCTCAATACGCCCCCTTCCCCGCCAGGACGGCCGGGATCGTCTTCAACAGGATCAGCACGTCCTTCCAGAACCCCTGCCCGCGGATGTATTCCTTGTCGAGAACGACCTGTTCCCGGAACGGAATGTCGCTCCGCCCGGAAATCTGCCAGATGCACGTGATCCCCGGCAGGATGTCCAGACGCTTCCGGTCGTCGAGCGAATACTGCGCCACCTCGGACGGCAGAGGCGGGCGCGGCCCGACCAGGCTCATGTCGCCCAGCAGAACATTGAAGAACTGCGGCACTTCGTCGATGCTGTACTTGCGGATAAACCGGCCGCACCGCGTGATGCGCGGATCGTTTTTCATCTTGAAAATCACCCCGTCCCTGGATTCGTTGGTCTTCTCCAGCGCGGCACGCCGGGCTTCGGAATCGACGTACATGGAACGGAACTTGTAAAAATGAAACGGCCGTCCGTGAAGCCCGACCCTGACCTGCCGATAGATGAGAGGACCGGGCGAATCCAGCTTGAGCCAGACGACGATGACCAGAAAGAACGGCAGAAGCAGGATGATCGCGAACAGGCTGCCGCAGACATCCATCCAGCGCTTGAATATCCGGTTTCCTGACGCGGACACGATACGGATGCGCTTTTTGAAGTTCGTCCGGAGCTTCGCGAAAAAACCGGCGCGGGTGGACAGCGAGGCTGACAGCATCGAAAGCCCGTCCGCCCCAGGAAGAGCGTCCGAAACGGACAAACGGACATCCGGCCCGGATTCCCGGTCCGTTTCCCGTTCCGCTGTCTTCGAGCCGTTCAGCCGCATTTCCGCACCTTTCCCGGGTTATCCGATATCCCCATGCGCGTACCAGACCTGATCCGTTACGCCTCGCGGGCCGCCTTGATCGCCTCGTCGAGTTCGTCGTAAATATCGAAAATACGGTACGCCTTCGTGATCTCGAAGATCATTCTCGCACGCTGGGTCAGATTCGCAAGCTTCATCGAGCCGTTGAACTCCGTACAGCTTTTCAGGCAGAACACCAGGGTCCCGAGCCCCGTACTGTCCAAATTCTCCATCTCTGACAGATCGAACACAAATCTCCGCTGGGTGGCAAACAACTCAAGAAATTTGGACCGCAAAGTTTCCGCGTTCTCCGCGGAAAGATGTCCTTTGATCTGAATGACCTCAATCCCGTCATTTTCAAAATTGGAAAGTTCCATTTGTTTTTCTCTTCCGGTTCACCGTTTCAGACTTGGGCACATGCCATGTTTTAATATAATATATACTCCGCCGGAAAAAAGTCAACTGCCTTTTGACATTTCCGACTTATTTTTCCTCTTTTTTTTCACTTATTATACAAAAAACGGTCCATGAAATCACAAAAAGGTTCAACTTCACATTTATACTTGCTTTGAATATCAGGCGTCATCAAGTGTAATTAACTTATAATAATCCGATAACGATTCAAGAAACATTATTCTTAAAACGAGAATAATATTCTATTCAATATGGAGAACATGCCCCTCTTTCGTGCGCAGGCGAAGCTGAACACGCCGCAAGCGGTGATGATATAGTGTTCTGCTACGCGTGAACGCGTGCCCGAGCGCAGCCGGGCACTACCCCAGTGGAGAACTTGTCCTCCGTGCCCGAGCGCAGCCGGGCACTACCCCAGTGGAGAACTTGTCCTCCGTGCCCGAGCGCAGCCGGGCACTCCCCCAGTGGAGAACTTGTCCTCCGTGCCCGAGCGCAGCCGGGCACTCCCCCAGTGGAGGACTTGTCCTCCCCCCCCTCCATGGGAATCAGTAGCCGGCGGAATGCAATGCGTTGTCGAGATGCTCCAGGAAATCCTGCACCGCCTCGATCGCGCTGCCGATGACTTCCTGCTCCTCGGGCGTTTTGAGCATACGCTGAAGCCGTCCGGTCTGAAGGTAATCCAGCTGCGCGCGGTAGTCCTTCTCGAAATTCTCCCGCTCCTTTTCCAGCTCTTCGTTCGACATCTTCTCGATGGACGATTCCGTGACTTCGGTGATCCACTGGATCAGCGCCTTGCCGTCCTCGCATTCGTCGATCACGTCCTGCCGCTCCTCGGGCGTGCCGCGGAATTTCCGGACCATGTCCTCGACCTCGTTCCGCATTTCCCCGACGTCGAACTTGGCCTTTTCGCGGTTGCGGGGCACGCCGAAGGAAGAAGCGGAGCGGGCCGTCGTCGTGCGGGAAACGGAGGAGGACTGCGCCGCCTGGGAAACGACGGTTTCGGCCTCCTGTTCAAGCTCATCCCCGGCAAGATCTATGCCGCCGGTGTCGCGCCCGCGGTTCCGCAAATGGGGAACAAGTATGAACGAGGCGACGCACAGGACCGCCGCCGCAACACAAATGATGCCTGCTTTGAGGTTCGGATTCATGACGGAATCAGTCGTTCGGGAAGAGCTCGTCGGTCTTCAGGATGCGGACTTTTCCGTACTTCTTGAGGGCGTCCCGGTCGATCTGCTTCAGGTCGGCGAGGATCAGGATGATATTCTTCTTTCCGGCGACGCGCGTCTTAGCCTCGCCGAGATACTGGTCCAAGCTCATTTTGAGCAGGCCTTCGTAGGCTGTCTTCCGCGCCTCCTCCTTCAGATCGAACTTCTTCATCGTGCGGCGGACGCCGTAGTAGTCTTCCTTCTGCACGCGGACGTTGCGGTACTGGGAAAGGAGGTTCTGGCGGGAGGACTCGAACGCCACGGCGGCCCCGGTCTCCGGCTTGTTCAGCAGGTCGAGCACGCCGTCGAGCGAGGTGAAGAACTTGTCGTGCTGGGTTCCGATCGCGCCGTAGGACATGGAATAGCCGTTCGGATCGCGTCCCGGATTGGAGTACCCCGCGCCGACCGAATATGCCAGCGCCTGACGCTCGCGGAGTTCGTTCATGAACGTGCGGGATTCGAGCGTGGAGTAGATATCCTCGAAATCGTAGGGCTTGTCCTGATATTTGCCGTCGAGGCGGATGACCTCGATCTCGGCCTGCGCCGCGCCGGGATAGTCCACCACAAAAACCATATCTTCCTCCGGCTCCACCGCCTGGAAGAACTGCGTCTTCGGGAACGTGCCGGGCGCGCCCTTCGGATCGATGACGTCCGCAAGAAGTTCTTTGACTTCCTTGTCTTCGGCGGGACCGTAATACACCACGTCGTGCGTGAATCCGCGCAGGTCATGGATGCGCCCGATCAGCTTTTCCGGATCGATCTCGCGCATTATCTTCACCGGCAGGATGTCGGCGGCATAGTTCTCCGGGCCGCCGTAGATCGCATACCCGGAGGCGGCGGAAAGCAGCGAACCGCGGTTCGATCTGCGGTCGGCGCGGCTCTTCTCGACGGCGTCGACCAGCGTCTTGTACGATTCGGGATCGGCCTTCACGTTGGAAATCACGTGGTTGAAGAGCGCGAGCGATTCCTTGAAATTGCGCTGGAGGCCGCTCAGCGTGAGGCCGCAGCGGTCGGTCTCCACGAACGTGCCCATGCGGGCGGCGAGCTTGTACCATTCCTGGCGGAGCTCCTCGGCGGTGTACTTGTCGGTGCCGAGTTCGTCGATCCAGCCGAGCGCGAGCGCGAGCTCCTTGTCCATGCGCGTACCGACGGGGAACTGCAGGGAGAGGGAGAACCGCTCGTTGATGTCGTTCTTGGAGGTGAAGAGGGTGATGCCGTCGGCCAGCGGGGTGATGTGCAGTTCCTTTTCGAGGTCGGCGTAGACCGGGCCGATCTCGGGCTCGACGGGCAGGAGCTCGAAATTGCGTCCGAACTCGGAAAGTTCGTCGTGGACGGCCACGGGGGTGATCGGGGGCTTCACGGCCTTCACGATGCCCTTCGCCTCGCCCTGGCGCTTGTAAACGATCACGTAGTTGTCGCGGTAGTGCTTCTTCGCGAACTCGGTGATCTGCTCCTTCGTGATCTTCTCCATCGCATCGATGTCGTTCAGCTGGTCGACCAGCGGACGCCCCTCGATGAACGCGTTGTTCAGCACGTGCGCGGCGGTGGAGGCGTCCTCGGAGATCGTGATGAGCGCCATGCGTTCATTGTTCACGATCGCGCCGGGCAGCCAGTCGGGGAACTCGCCGCGTTTGAGTTTTTCGAGCTCGCCGAGGATCAGGTCGCGCGTCTCTTCGAGTGTCTTGCCCTGCGCCGGTTCCGCCGAGAACACGTGCAGCAGGTAGTCGCGCATGGGGTGGATGCCGCTGGATTCGGACATCACCTTGCGCGGCAGCTCCAGGTTCAGCTCCATGATCCCGCACAGGTTGTTGTTCAGGATGCTGTTGATCATCTCCAGCATCACTTCCGTTTCGCGGTCAGCCTCGAACCGGAACGCCAGCTGAAGGCTTTCGGCATCGGGGCCGACGACTTCCGCGGTGCGGACGGATTCGATGGGCTGTTCGCGACGGACGCGACCGCTTTCGCCGAGCGCCTTGCGGGCGGCGAGCTGTTTGGCGGTGTCGGTGCGGAACACGCCGAAATACTTGCGGACGGAGCGCATGGCCTCCTCGTAGTTCAGGTCGCCGGCCAGGATGATCGCCATGTTCGCGGGCTGGTAGTATTCGTAGAAAAAGAGCGTGATGTCGCTCATGGACGGGCTCTTCAGGTGTTCCGGCAGCCCGAGGATGTCGCGGCCGTAGGGATGCGTCAGGAAGAGCTGCTTGCGGAGCGCTTCGGAGGCGCGGCGTCCGTCGTTGTTCTGGGAACGGTTGAACTCCTCATAGACGGCCTCGATCTCGGTGTGGAACCTGCGGAGCGCGATGGAGGAGAACCGGACGGATTCGAGGTAAAGATACTTGTCGAGCGCGTTGGACGGGATGTTGTTGATGTAGACGGTCTCGTCGTATCCGGTCCAGGCATTGGTGTCGGTCGCGCCGAGCCCGCGCACGAGCGTCCAATATTCATCGTTGGAATACTTGGCGGCCTCGCCGGAGACCTTGTCGATCTCCCGGTAGATGGCCGCGCGCTTGTCGGGGTCGGTCTCCTTGCGGTACTGGTCGAAGAGCTTCGCGAGCTCATCGAGAAGCGGGGCCTCCTTTTCCCAGTCCAGCGAAGCCAGCACGCCGTTTCCCTTGAACATCATGTGCTCGAAGTAGTGCGCCAGGCCGGTCGAAGCCTCCGGGTCGTCGGCTCCGCCCGTGCGCACGGAGATCAGTGAGGTGATGCGGGGTTCGATGGTGTTGCGGGAGAGGAACACCTTCAGGCCGTTCTCCAGCACATAGGTGCGCGTGGAGAACGGATCGTCGGGGATGTATTCGTAGGCGAATCCGTCCTTGTCGACGGCCTGTTTCGTTTCCCAGGCGCCGCAGAGGAACGGCAGGGCAGTCAGCAAAAAGAACAGCAGACAGCAAAATGATTTGCGCATGAGTTTTTCCTTTCTTCCCCGCCGTCCTGTTCAACAGGAAGACGGATTCAGTTTCGGTTGTCGGAGATCAGTTGCCCTGAGGCTGGGCGGCATCGTCCTTCTTATTTCCGCCGAAGAGACCTTTGAGCGCGCCGGTGGCGGCGTTCGCGGCGTCGTTCACGGCGCCGGCGGCGGCGTTGGTGGCGCCCGAAACGGCATCGTTCACGGCGCCGGCGGCGGCGCTGGTGGCGTCCGAAACGGCATTGGTAGCGGCACTGGCGGCTCCCGCGACGGCGTCCGAAGCGGCGTCGCCGATCACGGCGGCGGCATCGGCAACGGAACCGCCGGCGGTCTTGATGGCGGTGGTCACGATGGCGCCGAGGATGCGGAGCGTAAGCCCGACGGCCGTGATACCTTCCTCATCCGAGCCGAGGTTGGTCAGAGGATCCATGGAAACCGAGATCGGAAGACCGGCGGCCGTACCCTTGGCCTGAACCGTGACGCCCACGCGGCTGAGCTCGATAAGGTCGACCTGGAACGTCTTTTCCTTTTCTTCCTTGCCCTCTTTCTCTTCCTCTTTCTTTTCTTCCTTCTCGGCGGTGTCGAGCTTCTTCACGTTGTCGAGGATTTCCTGAAGGTTGCTGTTGATCACGTTCGTTTCATACACGACGTTGACGTCCTTCAGGAACATCTCTTCGATGCGGATCTTGTTTTTCGTGACGGTGGCGGGGTCGATGTCCGCGACGATGTCGCCGAGCTTGATCGCGTATTCGGAGGAGTACGAGCCTTCCGGGTTGTCGATGATCAGGTTCTTGATCTCCACGCGGCCGTTGAACGGCTCGATGTGGATGCGCTGCACGGAGACGTTGGTGCCGAGAATCATCGGCGCGCCTTTTTCCAGCACGTTCTTCGCGATCGGGTCGATCAGAAGGATGACCGCGACGACGAGGACGACAAGGACGATGAGGATGCCGAGGATGATTTTTACGAGCAGACCGGTTTTACTTTTTGCCATGACGGTTTCTCCTTCTGTTTTGGAGGCGGCGGAACATTGATGTTCCGGCCGGTATGAAAGGGTTGAAATAAAGATGACTGCGTTGCGCAGAATAATATAGCAGATAAAAAAGGAATGTCAAAATTTAAAATACAAAAACCGCTCCGGGACGCGGCCTGCGTCCGAAGCGGCTTTCAGTGTGCGATTCAGGCAAAGACCGTGAAGCGCGGGGGAAACAGGTTCCCTCAGCAGGCTTTCTGGACTTTTCCGCTCCGGATGCAAGCCGTGCAGACTTTTTTCCGGACGGTGTTGCCGTTCTCGACCACGCGGATAGTCTGGATGTTCGGCGTGAAGGTACGGGTGGTGTTTTTCACGACGTGCATACCGATACCGCCTTTTTTCTTGGCCAGACCGCGGCGGATGATGTGTCCGCCCTGGACTTTGTGCTTTCCGCAGATTTCGCAAACGTTGCTCATGATGGGTTCCTCCGAGCTATATTGAGTATTGTTTGTATGTTTTTTCGATAAACGTAAAATATAATATACACCAAAATCCGCTTCTTTCAAGCCGTTTTCGCGTTTTTTTCGCGCTTTCCGTCCTTTTCGGGCGGGAGCGCGTCCGGCGGGAACGGCGGAGCCGGACGCATTGCCCGCCGCACCGTCAGGCTTTCGGGCGGAATCCGAAGAAGCACATCAGGCGGCGCCCGAGCGTGGCCTTCGGCAGCGCGGTGTCGTAGACGAACTTGTAGAACAGCGCGGGGATCAGGTATACGGTCAGGACGGAAGAAAAGACCAGGCCGCCGACCACGCCGAGGCCGCAGCTGGACCGCAGTTCGGAGCCGAGGCCGCGTCCGAACGCCATCGGCAGCATGCCGGCGACGCTCGCGATGGAGGTCATCACGACCGGGCGGAACTTGTTCTTCGCGGCCTGCGTCATGGCGTCGTGACTGGTCACGCCGGAGAGCTCCAGCATACGCGTCTCGTCCAGGATCAGGATGGCGTTGTTCACCACGATGCCGATCATCATGACCGCGCCGAGCATGCCGACCATGGAGAGGGAGGAATGCGCGAGGAAGATGATGAGGAAGAGCCCGACGAATCCAAGCGGCACGGTGAACATGATGAGGATCGGCCGAGTCCAGGATTCGAGCAGGGCGGCGATCAGCAGGTAGGTCATGATGATGGCGATGGCGAAGACCGAGACGAACTCGTCCGCGCCCTCGCGCATCATTTCCGCCTGGCCGAAGAACTTCAGTTCGTATCCCTGGTCCAGCTGCGGCGCGAGCTTGCGTTCCAGCAGCCGCATGATGTCGTCTATGGTGTAGCCGCGGGCCGAGTTCGCGTAGATCCAGCCGCCGCGCATCTTGTCCTCGCGCATCAGCGCGATGGAAACCGGGTCGGCCTCGAGCGACGCCACCACGTCCAGGTCGATGGGCTTGCCGTTCACGGACCCGGCCACGATGTTCGCGGCCTGGTCGAATCCGGGGACCTCCTCGGTCTTCACGCGGATGTCGTAGCTGCGGCCGCCGACCTTGAACGTGCCGGATTCGATGCCCTCGTAGTAGCCGACCAGCGAGGTGCCGAGCGTGGAGGCGTCCACGCCGAGGTCCTTGATGACCGTGCGGTTCGGCTTCAGCACGATGCGCGGCTTGCGCGTTCGGACGCTGGTGTCGATGTCCTGCGCCATGCCGGATTCCCGCAGAATCTTCGCGCCGAGCAGGGCGTATTCCTCCACCTTGTCGAAGTCGTCGCCGGAGACGAACGCCGTCATTTCCACGCCGGACACGCCGGTCGCCCTCGGGAGCGTCAGCGAATACAGCAGGTTTTCGTATTTGTCCAGGATGGCGTGGAGCTGCGCCGTAAGCTCCTTGATCGGCTCGCGTTCGCTCTTCTGCTTGCCGATGATCACGATCTCCGCCAGGTTGACGCCTTCCGGCACCTGGCCGGGCATCACGTTGCGGTAGCCGACCGTCGTGCCGGTCTTCACCACCCACGGCAGCGCGCTGACCTCCTTCATGATCTCCATGGTGCGGGCGCGCGTTTCGTCGAGGCTGTAGTTGGCGGGGAATTCGAGCGTGATCGAGACTTCGCCCTTGTCGTTGTCTGGCACGAACGACATGCTCACGTTCGGCAGGACCATGCGCATGATGAGGAAGCATCCGACGAAAGTCAGGATGATCACGATGCCGCTGAAACGGCGGATCACGCCGAGCGTGTGACCGTAGGCGGCGGTGACCGCGTCATAGACCTTGTCCCACAGCCAGAACAGCGCCTTCTGCCACGCACGCGGCCCGGAACTGTCCTTCAGCAGGATGGACGCCAGGAGCGGGGTCAGCGTGAAGCTCACGAACAGCGAAACGACCGTGGCGATGACCATCACGCCGGCGAACGGCGCGATCAGGAGGCCAATGACCGATTTCATCATCGCGACGGGCACGAACACCACGACGTTCGTCAGCGCGGACGCCGCCACGGCCACGAGCACCTCGTCCGCGCCTTTCGCGGCGGCTTCGGCGGGCTGCAGCCCCTCGTGCTGCTTTTTGATGATGTTTTCGATGACCACGACCGAGTTCGCCACGAGGATGCCGGCGGAACACCCGATCGACACCAGCGTCATCGTGTCGAACGTGTAGTGCATCAGATCCATGGCGGCGAACGTGATCACGACCGAGACCGGCATGGTGATGGAGATGATGAGCGTGGGGCGCACCTCGTGCAGGAAAAGGAAAATCAGGATCGCGGTCAGCAGGATGCCCAGCAGGACGCTCTGCCACGAATCCGCCACGGACGCCCGGATGAAACTGCCGGTGTCCTTGAACCAGGTCAGGCGCATGCCGCCGGGGAGCGCGCCGCCCCGGGTCAGCGCGTCGTATTTTCTGCGGATGCCGTCGATGACCTTCACGGCGTTGGCGTCGCTTCGTTTGACGATCTCGATGCAGACGCCGAGCTCGTCGCCGTAGTAGCCCTCCTGGCGGATCTCCTTCGAAATGAGCTGAACATCCGCGATGTCGCCGAGGTAGACGCGTTTCCCCGCCAGCGACCCGATCTCGAGGGCCTTCACGTCCTCGACGTCCTGAAACTCCGCGTTGTATGTGAGGCTGATCTCGCGGCCCCCTTCGCGGACGCGGCCGACCGGGAGCTTCACGTTGTTCTTCGCGACGCGCTGGAGCACCTCGGCGACCGTGAGGTTGGCGGAGGCCATTTTCTCGCGGTTCAGGATGATATGCAGCTGGACCTCGTTTCCGCCGTGGATGCGCACCTCGCCGACGCCGGGGATCGAGGAGAACTGGTCGGACAGCTTGTCGTCCACGTAGTCGTACATCTCGTCGAGCGTGCGCGAGCCGGTGAGGAAGAGCGTGACGACCGGGATGGCGTTGATGTTGATCTTGCTGAGCTGAGGGGTCTCCACGCCGGAGGGGAAATCGTCCGTGATGGTGTTGATCTTCTCGCGAACCTGGTGGATCATGACGTCGACGTCGGTGCCGAGCTCAAATTCGAGCGTGAGTGCGGCGGCGTTCTCCATGCAGACGGTCGTGATGTGCTTCAGGCCCTCGATCGAGGCGATCGCGTCCTCGATGCGGCGCGCCACGTCCACCTCGATCTCCTCGGGCGACGCGCCGGGATAGATGGCCGTGACCTGCACGTACGGCACGTCGAACTTCGGCAGCAGGTCGATGCCGATCTTCCGATAGGCGAACAGGCCGAGGATGACCAGCATCAGGATGACGCAGGTCATGGCGACCTTCCGGCGGATGGAAAGCTGACTGAGTGTCATGAGGCGTCCTCCCGCTCAATTCGCGTTCGTGACGTTCACTTCGGAGCCGTCGTTCACGAAATACTGACCGGAAACGATGAGATTCCTGCCCGCGACCACCTCGGGATTCAGGATCTCGATGTACCCGTCGGACGTGATGCCGGTCGTCACCTCGATCTCCTGCGCCCGGCCGTCATGAACGGCGAAGACCGCGCTCCTGCCGCCCTTCTTCAGGATCACCGCGTCGCGCGGCACGCCCGTTCCGTCACGCTCGGCCAGCGTGATGTCCACGTCCACCAGCATGCCGTCCTTGAGCGGCGTTCCCTCCGGCAGATTCGCCCGCATCGTGAACGTGCGGCTGAGCGGGTCGATCACGGGGCTGCACCAGTCGGCTTTCGCCTCGATCTTCTTATCATGGAAGCTCACGATGACCGGCGTCTCGCCCGGCTTCACCGCGTCGGAATACACGGCGCTGATGAGGCAGGAGGCGCGGAGCTTCTTCGGGTCGTTGATGCGGATGATGCTGACGCCGGCGCCGACGAATTCGCCGTTCTCACGGTATTTGACAGCAACCACGCCATCGTAGGGAGCCTTTTCCGTGGCGTCGCTGAGGTTCTTTTTGGCGATCTCCAGTTCGAGCTTGACTAGGTCGACTTTTGCTGCGTCGTTCCGGAGCGCCGCCTCGGCCTTTTCATAGGATTTCTTCGCCTTGTCGAGCGCGACCTCGTAGGTCTCGAACGCGTTGTCGGACACGGCGTGTCCCTCATGAAGCATCCGGTTACGGTCAAAGTCCTTCTGCGCCTTTTCGAGCTGGGTCTCCGCGATCCCGATGTCCAGTTGCGTCGAACGGTATGTCTCCTCGACCACCTTCAATGCCTGTTCCGCCATCGCCACGCGGTTTTTCAGGTTGTCCTGGTCGATCAGGAACAGAGTCTGCCCCTTCTTGATCGTGTCGCCGTCGTCGACCTTCAGTTCCATGTTTCCGGCCGCGCGTGCGGCGATATTGGTGAAGATATACGCCTGGATCGTGCCCTGCACGCGGATCTGCTTGCGGAAATGCCGCTGCTGCGCCTGCGCGGTCTGGACTTTGACCTTGTAGACGGTCCCGGCCTGCGCGCCGTCGTTCTCTCCGGGTTTGGAGCAGGCGACGAGGCAGAGAAGCCCCGCGGCGAGGAAAAGGAAAGAAGAAGGATGTTTCATGATCGCCTCATTCGTTTCAGGGCAGGGAAGCCCTTCAATTAGGATGCAAACTAATGATTTCAGTCTTCAAAACACTTACTTGCTAATCAATATAGCACCTTTCCAGCTCAAAGTCAAATAAAAAAACGAATTTTGACGCAAAAAACCCGCCGTCCTGTTCGGACCGGCGGGGAAAGATAAGACGGGATGTAGACGGGTGGATGGGGTCTGTGTACGCCGCGCGTCACGGTTTGGCGATGCGTCGCTGAAGCCCCACGACGACGCCTTTGAACTGCAGCGTGTCGGACGGCGTACCGTTGAGGATCGCGTCCTTCGCCTGCTTCAGGATTTCGCGGCCGTTCTCCTCGGCCACGACGATGTCCTCGCTCCCGACGGTCTTCGGGTTGCTCTTCACGATCAGGATGTCGCCGTCGAAGATGCCGCTGCCGTTCAGGTCCGAACCATGCACGTGGACTGCGTACAGGTCTTCCTTCGCCGGGCTGTCCAGCAGACGCGCCACGTCGCAGACCAGCGTCTTGTCGCCGGGTTCCGCCGCCGTCGCCTCGCCGATGGCGTGGAACGGGATGGACTGGATGCCGGCGGGGAAGCGCGTGCGCTTCTTCGGGTGGGAGAGGCTGATGCTCCGGGCTTTCGAGCTTCGCGTGAGGTAGTTTTTCTTCTGCAGGGCCCGGATGTGTGCGAAGACGGTCGAGGTCTTGATGTGGAAATGTTCGGCGATCTCGTAGATGGTCGGCGCCATTTCCTGCGTGTTCATGAATTCGTTGATGAACTCGATGATGTTTTTCTGTTTCTGGGTGAGACCTTTCATGTTTGGATTCCCTCCTGTTGGGTTTGGTTCGGACGCTCATGTTCCGCCCCCTCGGCGGAGTGATTGCGCGCCCTGTTTCAGTTTACTATAATTGCCCGCGCAGTTTTTTTCCAGCGGTATTTCCTGCGCGGCATACTCTTTCTCCGGAAAAACCGGGGGGAACGGCGACATGGTCAGATTTGATGGTCAGATTTCGGCGCGACGAACCGGGAAACGAACGTGCGCCCACGGTCCGCCGGGCGAATTCCGCGGAAAACAACGGGAAAACGGCTTCCCCCCGCGCTTGACAAATCCGCGCGGGCGTGCTATAATATTGTCTTAATGACAGAATGCTCCACTTTTTCCCTCGCCCGAAAGGATTATCCTCATGTTGAAACCGACCCGACCGACCGGCTTCCGTTCCGCCCTGCTCACATGTCTCCTCAGCGCCGCCGCATTCCTGAATGCCGCCTGCGCGTCCGCAGTCACGCCGATCTACGAACACAAGGAAGGCGAGCTGCCTTCCGTCCGGTTCATGCTCCCCGGCGAAATCCCGCTCGAGCTCGTCACGCTGCCGGCCGGTTCCATCGCGATGCAGGTGAACCGCAAGCCGGCGGCGAACGAGGGCGTCGACAAGGACGGGCGCGTGGTCTACAAGTTCGGGGAGAACGAGCTTTCCGTCGGGAAATTCGAGGTGACGCAGGCGCAGTGGCAGGCCGTCATGAAGACCACGCAGAAAGAGCTTTCCGAGGCGGCGCGCCCGGGCGGGAATCTGTACGGCATCGGCCCGAATTTCCCGGTGTACGACGTTTCGGCGGAACAGGCGAAGGAATTCTGCGCCCGCCTGAACAAGACGCTCCCGAGCTCGTTCCGCTACCGGTTCACGCTCCCGGACGAGGCGGAATGGGAATACGCGTGCCGCGCCGGAACGACGACCGAACTGAACAGCGGCCGCGAGCTGCGCGCCCGGAACAACGTCTCCATGGCGCTCAACGAGATCGCCTGGTACCGCGGAAACTCCCTCGTCCCCGTGCCAACCGTGTCCGAAGCCGGGCGGAAAACGCCCAACGCCTGGGGGCTGTACGACATGCACGGAAACGTGCAGGAACTCTGCCTCGACTGGTTCATGCGCGACTTTACCGCCGCGTACAAGGGCGACCTCTGCGCCATGCGCGGCGGCTCCTGGCACGCTTCGCCGGAGGACTGCACCGTGACCGCGTGCAGGCCCGTCGACGCGACCGTCCCCGTGTTCGATGCCGGATTCCGCCTCGCGCTGAAGCCTGCCGCGATCATCCCGAAGACACCGGTTCAATATGAGAAGACGCCGCTTCATCAGGACCACATCACCGGGCTGGTCGTCCTCGTGAAGTTCCCGGACGACCCGGAGAACGTGATCATCCCGAAGGAAAAGGTGGAATTCTTCCTGAACGAAACGAACTACCGCGGATACGGCAATTCCTGCTCGATCCATGATTTCGTCGACAACCAGTCCTGCGGCCGGTGCGACCTCAAATACAAGGTCTCCGACTACGTCGTGGCCGACCACGAGCGCGACTACTACCAGAAGGCGCTGAACTACCGCGGCGCGGACATGCTCATCAAGGAGGCGATGTCGAAGCTCCCGAAGGACTTCGACCTCTCGACCATCTCGAAGGAACCCGACGGCACCATCCGCTCCGCATGCGTGCTCTACTCGCGCAACAGTTCGTTCGACGGCCTCTGGCCGCAGGCGCACTGGTTCACGCCAATGGACCAGATACGCCTGCCCGGCGGGCTCCACAGCATGCAGGTGCTGATCTGCGGCATCCAGGACAGCCCCACGGTCAGCATCCTGATCCACGAGATCATGCACCAGACGTTCGACATCCTGGACTACGTCGACTACGGCGAAAAGAGCAACAAGACGCCGAAGAACGAGCAGAAGGTCTCCCACGGCCTCGGCAACCACTGCATCATGGGCATCGGCATGTACGACCGCATCACCGGGCTCCAGACCAACCCGACCGCCCTCGCCGGGCCGTTCCGCTACCGTCTCGGCTGGCTGAAGGCGCTCCCGCTCCCGTCGAAGGGGAAGGTCCGCATTCCCGCCTCCAGCGAATACGGCTACATCTACCGCAACCCATCCAACCCGGACGAGTATTTCCTCCTCGAGAACCGCAACGCCGACACGTCGTTCTACCGCGCGCTGCCCTCGCACGGGCTCGCCATCTGGCACGTCGACGACGCCGTGACCGACCAGGAAGAGGATGAGGAAATGACGCTTGAAAAGCACTATGAGATCTCGCTTGAACAGGCCGGCGGCGTCCCCCTCCTCGAAAAGCCCTGCCCCGGCACGTTCGGACACCAGACGCACGGCAGGGACTGCAACGGCATCGCCACCGATTATTTCTATCCGCCGGACCGTGTTGTCTTCAACGACACCTCGAAGCCGGACAGCCTCTGGTGGGACGGATCCCCCTCCGGGCTCGACATCTCGAACATCGAAGTCGACGGACGCGACCTCATCCTCACCATCGGCCCCGATCCGAAGAACCCCAGGCCGCGCATGCAGCCCCAGACACAAGCTCAACAGCAGACACAGCAGCAACCTCAAGCACAGCCTCAAAATCCGCTCCGCTCGGGCCGCCGTCAGGGTCAGCAGCCCGCGCAGGGACAAGGACAGGGACAGGGATTCGGCTTCGGTCCCGGCCGCAACAACGGCTACAACGGCAGGATGCCCGGCTTCGGACGCAACAACGGCGCCCGCCAGTGAATGAACAGGTAAGGTTTGAAATGTCTGTTTTGCGTGATATATTATCTAAAACACTTCACAGAGTCCTGGAGGACGCATGAAACACGGGAAACAACCTCATTGCTACGTGGTGGCCGGCCCCAATGGAGCCGGAAAAACCACGTTTGCGCTGAAATATCTTCCACGGATCGTGTCCTGCCGGGATTTCATTAATGCCGATGAGATCGCAAAGGGGCTGTCTCCCCTCGACTACGAAGCGGGATTGCTGAGAGCGAGCAAAATCTTTCTCGAAACTCTGAATCGGAAAATAGAAGAACGGAATGATTTTGCCTTTGAAACCACGCTTTCGGGGCGCACCTATCTGCCCCGTATCGTCGAATGGCGCAAATCGGGCTGGATCGTCACGCTGTTTTACCTCTACATCCCAGATGCAGAGTTTTCCGCGCAAAGAGTATATCATCGAGTTCTGGAAGGCGGACATGACATCCCGGCGGAAGATATCGTCAGACGGTATCCCCGGAGCATACGGAATCTGTTTGATTATGCCGAGGTCTGCGACCATACAAGATGTGTGGACAATTCCGAAGAGCAGATCGTCCCCATATTTGAAAAAGAGTTTGGTCGTCCTGTCATTGTTCAGGATGCAGACCGATTCTCAAAAATGCAAGGAGTATTAGGCCATGGTCACAATGAGCGATGAAATGAAAATGGTTGTAAAAACTCTGCAGGAAGCTGTGGATGAAGAAATGGAACGCAAGGCGAAACTCGGCTACAAGGCCGTCATCGCCGACAAGCATGGCCACCCCAAGGTCGTTTCCGCCAGGTACCTCGTCAGGAAACGCAAAGCTGAACTCGCCGCTGCGGCTAAAGTATCCGCATCCTGATACACGGTTCTTCTGTTTTATCCGCCGGGGAACATAGGAAAGAAAGAAACGGGAATGAACCAGATCGAAAAATGGAGACGACTGCTTCTTTTCATGTTCGCGGCGCTTGCAGTCTGCCTGTGTGCATCCGGGTGCTGCATCCGGAATGCCTGGAGCATCGGGGACCGAACGGCGACTCTTGACGACCGGTATTATGAATATTCCGCTGATGGGAGCGAGTTCACTTATACATGCCTCAGGAAAACGACGTTGTCCCTGCCGTTCTTCCTGACACGTGCCACTTGTGAACCGATCGAAATGCGCGTCAATCTGGACTCCGTCCGGGAGGACATGATCCCCGTTATTCTGGAAAAGGAGCCTTACTCGACGTATTCCTACATGCAGAGAAAGAGCCGGGACGGGAAAAAAAATGCAAACCGTTTCGAGGTAGCGGACCTGATCCGGGATGGAAAGTATGTCGATGCCCAAACGATAAGCGCCGAATCCGGTGTTCGTCCCGGCGATACGATCCGGCTGCGGATCGCCCCCGAGGACTATCCGGTCCTGTCCGAACCGTGCCTGATCGAATTGGGCTATCCGCCGATGGACAACCGGCTTACGACGGGGTTCGACTTCGGTTATTATTACTGTTTCGTATTTCCGCAGCAGCAAACCGAGGACGGAGATCGCTGCGGAATGCTGGCATACCCGGAGGTTTCCCGTTTCGACGAACAGGTCCAGAGGGACATCATAAAGGAAAACGAACAGCTCCGGGATTGCTACAACCCGCTGTGGTACGGGGCATGTGTCCTGATGACGCCCATGGCGATCGTCGGCGACGTCCTGCTGCTGCCGTATTACATCCCGGTGGGGATTGTGATGATCGTGACAGGCGGACATCCCGATATTATTTTTTAACGGAACGTTTTTTGCTTCCTCCCGTTTGAATTGCCATTAAAAATGTGCTATATTAGTTAGATACCATTGCATTTTGCAATAAAAAAACAACCGTTTTTCTAGCGTTTCAGTTCAGACGATTCCCCCCTTTTTTTTGATACAGGATTCCTTCAGCCCCATGAAAACCGAACAGACCGCACAACCGGAAACGAAACAGACAAACCCCGTCGTCAGCTTTTTCCGCCACTATCTTTTCGACGATGAGAACGATCACGGTGCGGACGGCGTGAACTTCACACGCATCCTGCTCATCATCCTGTCCGCCTGGCTGGTCTTCTGGACCGTGCTGCCGTGCGTTTCGCTGGCGAACGACTTCATCGATGTGCTGGAAAACATCGTGTGGGGACGCCATTTCCAGTTCGGATTCGACAAGAACCCGTACGCCGGGCCGTTCTTCGGCGTGGGCGTGTGGTATCTCGGCGGCAAGGCGTTCTTCTCGAGCTTCCTTGCCAGCCAGGTCTGCGTGTTCACGGGCATCTTCTGCGTGTTCCAGGTGGCGAAACGCATCCTGCCGCTCCGCACGGCGTTCCTCGCCGCGGCCACGCTCATCCTCATCAATTTCTACGGCATCAAGGCGACGGAACTCTGCGACGACGTGATGGAGCTGGCGGTGTGGCCGCTGACCATGATGTTCTTCTACCTCGGCGTGAAGGGTGAACAGAAAAATGCCTGGCTGTACTGGCTGGCCGCAGGATTCTTCGCCGGGCTCTCGCTCATGGTGAAGTATTTTGCGCCGGCGATGTACGTGTGCCTCATCATCCCGCTGCTCTTCACGAAGGAAGGCCGCGCCGTCTTCCGCAAGCCGCAGTTCTACCTGGCGGCCATTCCGTTCATCCTGGTGGTCCTGCCGAACGTCCTCTGGCTGTTCTCCTACGACTTCAAGCCGTTCCAGTATGCTGCGGGACGCGCCGCGCTCTCGGAAGGCGAAGCCGTCCCGTTCTCGTACCACTTCACGCGTCCGCTGAAGGCACTCGACCGTGCGGCGGGCGTGTTCGGCGTGGCGGTCATCTTCTTCGCGCTGTTCTTCCCGTGGCGGCGGAAACGCGAGGACCGTCAGCAGATTTCCACGTTCGACAAGGTGTTCGTATGGTCCTGCTGCTGGGGATCCTTGGCCTCGGCGCTGCTCTTCTCGCTCGTGACCGGCGGCAAGATCAACTATTCGTGGGTCGTACCATGCTTCCCGTTCATGGGCGTGTGGCTCTTCATGGTCTGGTCGCCGCGGATCACCCGGATCAAGGCGCGTGCCTACCTGAGCGCCGTACTGCTGATGGGCTTCATCTTCGGCGTGATCTTCGTGATCCGTTCGCTGGAGACCCAGGGATACCGGAAACGCGGCTGCGACTACGAGAATTACCCCGGACACGCCGTGACCGCGGCTGCAACCGCGCTGTGGCATGAAGTCTCGCCGGAGCCCATGCCCTATGTGGTCTCCGACCGCAAAGGCGCGTGCAACGTGGCGGTCTACTCGCCCGAAGCGCCGGAAGCGTTCTTCGACGCCGACGTCACGCAGAGCCAGTGGATCGACCCGGACGACGTCAGGAAGCGCGGCGGGGTCGTGATCTGGGACGAGAAGACCGACGCGGAACCGCTTTTCAATTTCATGAGCACGATTCCCGCGGAACGGCTCGGCGAAATACATGAAACGCAAATCCCGCGCGCCGTCCCGGCGTGGTACCAGAAGCTCCGCGGCACGCCGAAGCTCTTCAGCGTCTCCATGCGCCTGATCCTGCCGGAAAACGACGCCGAAACAAAAGCGGAATAACGGATCCTCTCCTCAAAAAACATGTTTTGTCCGCCGCTCCGAACAGGAGGGGTTTGACATTTTCATGCCTGCAAAAAGGCGTTTTCCCGCATCTGTTTTTTTCTGTTCGCCTCTCCTCGAAAAAACCGTGTCGACATCGTTAAAAACGAAGTACATTCGCGTTTTTTTGTCCGAAATTGTTTCAAGATAAGCATATTTTCCAACAAATATCGTTTGAAAAAACCAGGCATCTATGATATATTAAAGTTTAAAATTTTTTTCGGACGTGAAAAAACACCATGATCAGAACCCCGCGCATTTTATTCATGGGAGCCGGCGTTTTCGCCGTCCCGATCCTGGAGGCCCTGGCGAACAGCCATGACCTCACGCTCGCCGTGGCCGTGACCCAGCCGGACCGCGCGGCGGGGCGCAAGCGCATCCTGACGCCGACGCCGCTCGGCCGGTATGCGGATGCCGCGGGGATCCCGTGCGAACGCGTGCAGTCCGTGAACACTCCGGAGTTCCTGGACCACGCGGCCGCGCTGGAACCGGACATGATCGTGGTGGTGTCGTTCGGACAGATCCTGCGGGAACCGATCCTGAACCTCCCGCCGCTGGGCTGCCTGAACGTCCATGCGTCCCTTCTCCCGAAATACCGCGGGGCGTCGCCCATCACCACCTGCGTATTGAACGGGGACGACATCACCGGAGTAACGTTTATGCAGATGGAACGGGGACTGGATTCGGGGCCGATCTACGAAATGCACCGGATGCCCGTCCCGCCCGGAATCACCGCGGACGAGCTGGAACGCACGCTTTCCGCGATGGCCGGGAACCGCATCTGCGACTGCGTAGGCCGTATCGTGCGCGGCGAGATCACGCCGCGGCCCCAGCCCCCCGAGGGCGTCACGGTCGCGGTCAAAATCCGAAAATCGGACGGATTCGTCGACTGGAGCGAAGACGCGTCCGTCCTGGAACGAAAGGTGAGGGCTTACCATACATGGCCGTCGATGTCGTTCCGCGTCAACGTGCGCGGACGCGTCATGTCGGCGAAGATCACCAAAGCGTCGTATACGTCCTTCAAAGCGCCCGGTGCGGAACCGGGGAAGATCACTGCGCTCGCCGACAACAGGATCATGGTATCCTGCGGCTCCGGTTCCCTGCTGCTCGACCGCATCGTGCCCGAAGGAAAAAAGGAAATGCCCGTCGCCGATTTCCTGAACGGCGCCCGCCTCGAAGTCGGCG
>JAGCTY010000090.1 GCA_017963105.1 Lentisphaeria bacterium | reverse complement strand
GCATTTCGCGCGATGTGAGTGTATTGTGTCCCATGGTGTTTTCCTTTCCTTTAAGGTTTTTGGACGAACTATAAAGTAATGTGAAAACACCAGCTTTCAAGTCCTTTGCAGAACTTCCAGGACAAATGACCTAATCGAAAGGGAAAGTTTCTGCAAACCATACGTCCGTACTGCGATCACCTCCGGTACGGGCGCTTTTCTTCATCCCCCCTGGAATCATTGAATGGGAATAAATCCTGTCCGCTGAGCATCCTTCCTGCTCAATTCGGGGGAATAGTCCCGCACGGACAGGACAATAGGCGAATGAGGCAGTAATCACTTCATTCGTCTTTTTTTCTGCACACGCGTCCCGCGGTCAAGTTGGAACAACACCGTAACCAAAAGAACTGCCGTGCGCGAGCGAAGCCGGACACTGTATTGGTACAATTTGTTTTCGCGGCTCGCGGTAAGCAAAAGATGATGCCGAGCGTAAGCGAGGCCACCGAGGCGGCAAAGCCGCCCCCAGCGAAGCGTGCCGCAATGCGTCCTTTCCCACCCGCAAAAAACAAAAAAAGGTGGAAAAAACATTTGATTTCCTATTGTTTCGAATTATAGTTATGGTTGGAAACGACATATTAAATCACTTTGAACGGAAAGGCTTAGAGAAATGGCTTACATCATCTCCAGCGGCGAATCCAGCGACATCAACCTCGAACAGGAATCCTTGACCATGGTGAACGGCGGCGTTCAGACCTTTCCAGATTGCAAGGCCGCGCCGCCCCAGATCATTTACCTGGACTTCGACGGCGAGCTGACGAAATACCGCAACAACGATTTGGATTTGGAGATCGATAATGTTCAAGTCGAGGATTCCATGCTCACGGCGGAACGCATCGCGCGGATCATCGCTGCGCTCAACACCGATTTCTCCGCATACAACGTCTGTTTTACATCGGAACGTCCGAAAGACGGCACCGCATACTCCACTATTTTCGTCGGCAGGACATCCGCATTCGACCGATACGGTCGCTTCTCGGGACTGGCGGAGACGGTCGACAGTGGCAACCGGATCAAGGACGACAACGCCTTCGTCCTGCTGGATGCGGCAAATTCCGACATCGACATCGTCTCCACGATCGCCCACGAAGCAGGGCACCTCATCGGCACGCTCGACCATGGCGGCGACGGTCTCGACCGCTACGCAGCTTTCACCTACTATTATCTCAAGACCAACTGCATCCTCGGGGGAGTGATCACGGTCATCACCTATCTGGAACACACCGAAGAAGAGAGGGATATTCTCCCCGGCCCCGATCAGAACTCCGGAGATCAGGACATCTATGTTTCCGTCGGGGAACGCTACGACAGAGCGCATGGCGTCATAATCAGCGGAGGCGCCCTGATCACACTCACCTCCGCATGTTCCGTGAACGATGCCAGGATCGAAAACAACGGTCAGCTGCAGATTTCTTCCGGCTGCGGAGCGAACAACGTCACTGTCAACGGGGGAGGAATATTCACTCTCGGCGGCACGGCGAACGACATCACGGTCAATCCCTACGGCAAGGTTATCGTCGACGGCGAGGCAAAAGACATCAATGCCCACGGCGGAACGGTCGAAGTCAACGGCGAGGCGAGCGGCATCACAGTCAATTCCGGCGGTTTTCTCGGTGTCTACCATGGATCCGCAAACGGCATCCTGATCGAATCCGACGTCCGAATGGTCGTCGAAAAGGATGCCAATGTGAACAATACCACGGTCAAAAAGGATGGAAGCATGTCATGCGTCGGCACAGTGGACAATACCAAGGTCAACGGCGGCGTAATGCAGCTTTCCGGTAATGGGAAGGCTATCTCCACCACGGTCGACAGCAAAGGCAGCATGTACGTCTCCGGCGGCACGGCAAACAACACGATCGTCAGCAGAGGCGTCATATCAGTCTTTTTTGGTGCAGTTGCGATCGAGACCACGGTCAGGAAAGGTGGATCGATGGGAAATGGCGGAATTGCGAATAATACGTTTGTCCTTAGCGGTGGTACCATGAGCATTTCCTCCGGAGCCGAGGCAAACAATACCACGGTCGGGACAGGGGGTAAAACGTCAATCTGCACCGACGGAACGGCAAACGACACTACGGTCGGCAGCGGCGGTCAGCTCTGGGTAGACTCCAAAGGCACGGCAAACGGGGTCACGATCGAAAGCAGCGGATTCCTTTCTGTCGCACCGGGCGGAACGGCAACGATCCTGGCAGCCGACAGAGCACTTTTAGCTTTGGCAATTGATCAATACACTTATGTCATGGGAAAAGTGGTGGATTCTTATATGTCGATTAAGGACGGGCTTGCCTCGGAGCTCTCTTATTTCGAAACGCTTACTGTTCTCAACGGCGGCAAAGTGATCGACACCACGATCGAAAAGGGCGGCCACAGGCTCGGCGGCGGGGAGATGCATCTCTCCTACGGCGGCCAGGCAAACAGAACTACGGTCAACTACGGTAAGGTCTTTGTTTCTTCCGGCGGCACGGCAAACGCAACGACGATCAACAGCGGGACAGTGGACCTCAGCGAGGGATACACGACCGCGATCGAAGGCGGGGAGCTATGCTATTGCTGCGTCTACAGCGGCGGCACGGCAAACGGGACTGTCATCAATGGCGGCGGCCTGTCCGTCTTCCATGAGGGATCGGCGAACGATACGATCGTCGGCGGCGGAAAGATGCTCCTTTATGCCGGAGCAGCGAGCAACACGACGGTCGCCAATGGCGGCATCCTGGACATCAACGCCGGCCTGGCGAGCAACACCACGGTCAGCGACGGGGGATCCTGCGCTGTCACCAACGGGGGAAGCCTGGTCACGGGAACCGTTTGTTCCGGCGGATCCGTGTTCTTTGACAGCGGAACGTATCTGGATGGCCTCACGACCATCGGCTGCGGCGGACAGATCAGTTTCACGGACAAATACTTGACCGTCAAAGGCACGATCAACTTTCTCCTGGACGCCCCTGCGGACGAAGAGGCCCCCCTGTTTGTGCAGGGCTTGCATTTTTTCAATCACAATGCGGATCTTTGTATTACGGTCTGTGACGACACCAGTGCCGGAATCTACCTGCTGGCAGACGGCGCGGCCGGATTCAGCAAAACGGTTTCCGTCCGCAACACATCCGGCGATGAGCTCGGCGTGCTCTCGCTCACAGGAGAATCCATCGTCGTCGATGGGCTGGAGTATCTCCTGGGACTTGAAGAGAACGTCCTGTTTGTCGAGGTCACTCCCCACAGAGATGAAGTCGAGGTCTACGACCACGCCCGGCTTACTTCTTCCGGCAAAACGATGTCCGATATCGTTCTGGAAGAAAAAGGCGACAACCTCATGATGATCTACTCCGGCGGCACGGCAACCAATACGACCGCAGGAACAAACACAAGTATCATCGTCTCCGGCGGCGGCACGGCGATCGATCTGTCCATCGACTACAATGCCGTCATGACCATGGACAACGGCGCGACACTCGGCGGAACCACGAACCTGGCGGGAAGAATCCGGACCGAAAAGAACTCGACCGTTTCGGCCAATAATGCGGAAATCAATCTTATCGTTGCCGGATCTTCCGACGGCGAACCGCAGGGCGGGTTTATTTCCGGGCTCGATTCGCTTTCCGGTGTTTCTCTTTCCATTACCGTGACGGAGAGCTGTGTATCGGACGCATCCTATCTGATCGCGGACGGCGCCGACGGTTTCACTTCGAATGTGTCGCTGTCCGTAGCCGGGGAAAACCTGTGCCGGGTTTTCGAATGGAACCCTCAAACGCAATCCTATGCGCCGATCACGATCGGGAACACGTCTTATCTGCTCACGCCCCATAAGTCGAAACAGTCCGGCCAAACATATTTGTACCTGACCATCGTCAACCCGATCCCCGATGCGGCATACGAGTATATCGCCCGGAAACTGGCATATAAAAAAGAACGTCCGTATGTTCCGGTCGGAGTAAGCATTCCTTTTCAGATCGGAGACACCACTTACCATTTCACCGTAAGAGAGTTCTTTGATGATGAATCTTCCACCAGTAAGATCGGTGGATTCGATGCGGTTCTTTTGGAAAGGACAGATGCGGCCGGCAACTCCCTTCGTCAGGCAATTCTCGGATGCGGCGGCTCAGAACAAGTCAGCGATTTCGTGTCGGATATTGATCCGCTGGGGATCGGTTACGCTCAGTTTCTCTCAAATGCGGATGAAGTCTATTCCGCTTGCCGGGAACTGGTGCAAGACGGATGCTCCATCAGTTTTACCGGGCATAGTCTGGGCGGCGCACTGGCGCAATGGTTTGCCGTTTACTGCCAGGAAACGGGCGGCGTTCAGCAAACGGAAGACCTCGTGACATTCAATTCTCCCGGCATTTTGACGAGCAACCTGCTGCCGACATCAAAAATAAAAAACGTGCGCCATTATATATGCGACGGCGATCTGGTGTCCATGGCAGGGGTTGGGTTTGTTGATGGGGATAAATCACAGTATTATCTTTCCACTGTCGATTCGGATACCGATTCATATAAAAATTATTTCTTGGATGATCAACATACGACCTATTTCTTCAACCAGAACGGCAATCTCATAAACCAGATTAAAAACGAATCCATCTCTGAATTGGCAAGTGATTCTTTTTCTTATTTGACACTGGCCTCGACGGAAAACACTGACGCATTTCCCAACATCGTATCCGTTCAAAACAAGGATCGAAACGGCTATTATCTCTTCAACACTCAGTATGCGGAAAACATCTTGAAGCTGGCAAATGGGCATATAGATCTGGCAAATGCATTGGTTACACGCAACGGTGTCGAAAGCATACGCAATGATCCGAACGCATTGTTGGAATCGTTATGGGATACCATTTTTTGGAAAGGAAAGGACTATCATAAGGTTTCGGGCAGTATTACCGTCGGAAATGACAATTTGACCAGCACGGACGGCTCCACGCATGACCGCATTATCCGAACCCTGTCCTACGGGAACCAGGATGCTCCGCAGCTCCTGTTTGATTTTACCAATCAGGAATTCATAAAACTGCTTCATCTTACGCCAGATTTCACGGCGGAAATAACACCGTCCACATCCGAAATGGTCATCAGAATGCTCCTGGAAAGGAAAGGCAACCAATGGATTTGTTTCAGTATTCCGGCACTGGATGAAAGTACGCGGTATATGCTCGTCAAAGCCATGACCAATACGGATATTGTGCTTTCCAAGGCTAATTATTTCAAAAAGGGAAGCATGTGGTATATCATTGATGATCCGGCGACCGAATACGCTTTCACCTTTTCCATAGATCAAAGCATTACCACGGAGAAAGCAGTGCTTCTTCCCGGAACCGATGCGGTCGCCAAAGAAACGGAGGAGTTCGATCTCTTCATTTCCGACATCGATGCTTCATCCCTCGGGAATATGGATTCCATTTCCGTGCAGGTCAGGACGGCATCCAATCCGGACGGAATTACCGTGTCTCTTCAGGAAACCGAGCTCGAAGGGCTGTATCGAGGGACAGTTTCGCTGAACTTGCTGAACCTGACGGACGAAGACGATCACCTGACCATCGTGTACGAAGACGCGGACAACGGGACCGGCATTGCGGAAACGATCGAAAAAGTCCTCGATATCATGAACGACGATTGGGATAACAGTGTGTTTTCTCCACCGGAGAATCCGGTCGGAACATCGGAACGTGTGGCGTGGGATGCGACCGGCGCGGAGCAGTACATCGTGGAGTTTTCGACCGACAGCTTCGAGCACGCGCTTTCCGTGAACTCGGAGGAGAATGCCGTCGATATCCTGGATTTGCCCGCGGGGACGTATCAGTGGCGCGTAAAGTCGGGCGGCGGCGAAGACTGGGCGGTCGGGGACGAGATCGTTTCCAACAACGACAATACGCCGAAGGTCCTGCAATCCGATGCGGACGGGAACGCGGACGTGTTTTTCGCCAATCCGGCCGGCACCTGGGAATCCGGCTACCTCGCGCAGCATGTCGGCTCCATCGGTGACTGGAGCGGGACGAACGAATATGCAAGCGTTTACGGCAAGAATAAGCTCGCGGACATCTTCGAGGGCTCGACCGACGCCAATATCCTGCTCATGACGGACAATGAGAACGGAGACTCGCTCTTCGTGGACGACATCTACACAACGTTGCCGGGTTCGGTTACGGAACAGCAGGCGCGCATCGCCCGGATCGACGAAATCCGCGCCGGCGCCGGAAACGACATCGTGGACATGACCAGCCAGCGGTTCGAGTACATCGGCGACGGCCTCACGATTCGAGGCGGTGAAGGCAACGATATCATCTGGGCGAACAAGGGCGACAATTGGCTCTTCGGTGATGCAGGAAACGACCGGATCGTCGGCGCGTCCGGCAACGACGTGATCGCGGGCGGCATCGGGAACGACCGGATGCACGGCGGCGGAGGCGGCGATGTGTTCACGTTCTGCGAAAACTGGGGCACGGACAACGTGGAACAGCTCGCAACGGGCGCGGTCACGCTGTGGTTCGCATCCGGCAGCCTCACGAACTGGGACGAAGCCGCGCTGACCTACACGGACGGCGAAAACAGCGTCAAGGTCTCCGGTGTTACGGCAGAACAGGTCACGCTCAAATTCGGCGACGACGGTTCCGATGAATTCGCCTCGCTGGCCGCCATGGGCGCGTTCTTCGACGCCACCACGGAACGCATCTTCGAGGAGTCCGGCAAGGGCATCCTCGCGAGCCTGTAACAGGCCGGGGTTGCGTACAAAAAACCGAAAAAAGGGAGGCGGAACGCGCTTTTCGAGTTGATTTTGCGCACGGGATGCGCTATATTATTAGAATTATTTCGTAACGTCAACTCTTTTTCAGGACATATCGCACCATGGCCAACAATAATAAGAAGAAAAAAATCGACTCCTTCGAACAGCTCGCAAACGCCCAGCAGCACAGGCGTCCCGCCGCCACCTCGGAGGACGAGCCCACCATCTCCTCCATGCTGGACGAGTTCGAAATGTGGATGGCCCTTAACTGGAAGAAGGCCATCATCGGCGTCTGCTCGTTCGCCGTGCTCGTTTCCGTGATCATCATCATCCAGGGCGCGATCCAGCGCGCCGAACTCTCCGCACGCCGCGAGCTCGCCAACGCCGGCAGCATCGCCGAGCTCGAAGCCGCCATCGCGAAGCATCCGGGCAACAAAGCCGCCGATTTCGCGCGGATCCGCCTTGCCGGCGACCTCATCGCCGCCAATCAGCCGGGCGACCTGGAGAAGGCCCGCCAGCAGCTCCTCGCCGTCGCATCCTCTTCAAAATCCGAATCGTTCATCAAGATCCGTTCGGCGCTCGACGCCGCCTACCTCCTCGAACAGCTCGGGAAAAAAGAGGACGCCGCGACCGAGTTCGAACGCATCGCCGGCCTCGCGCAGACGCCCGAAGACCTCCGCGTGGAGGCATCCTACTCCGCCGCGCGCATTTTCTCCGGCCTCGACCAGATGATGAAGGCCGATGCCGCGATGAAAAACATTAACCTCGCGGCGGCTGCCGCGCAGGGGTCCACTACCGTCTACGGCTACTGGGCTTCCCTCGCCAAACAGCTCGACGAGAAAATCCATCCGCAGGCCACGGCGTCCGTCCCGGCTTCGGCTGAAAAGCCCGCCGACGCCAAGCCCGCCGACGCCAAGCCCGCCGACGCCAACGCCGATGCGCCCGCGGCCGTCCCGGCCGCAACGCCCGCCGCCTGATTTCAGGAGGCTCCTTCGGATGTCAGGATCCGGCGGCCTCACCAGACGCACCGAATCGCTGCTCCGCGCGTTGCGCACGCGCCATGGCCGCCGCGATTCCGAGTATTGTTTCTGCGACGGGCTCCGCGCCTCCCGTGAAGTCGTCACGCTCGCGCCGGACCTCGTCGAACTCGTCATTCTCCGCGAAGGTACGCCCCTGCCCTTCTCTGCGCCCGTCGAACCGGTCGTCCTCCCGCAGTCCGAATTCGACCGCATCGCTCCCACCGTTCATTCGCAGGGCATCCTCGTACTGTCTCGCCGCCCGGAACCCGTCCCGCTCGACCAGCCCATGGCCGATCCCTTCGCGCTCGTGCTCGACCGCGTGGGCGACCCCGGCAATTTCGGCACCATCCTGCGCACGGCGCGCGCCGTCGGACTGCATGAAGTCTGGCTCACGCGCGGTACCGCCGACCCTTTCTCCGACAAAGTCGTCCGGTCCGCTTCCGGCGCACAGTTCTCCCTCAAAATCCGATTCGGCGGCGACCTGACCGAACTCGCCGCGGACCTCCGCAAACTCGGCGTAAAAACCTGCTACCGCACGCTTCCGGCGAGCGGCGGCAACGTCTTTCTGGTGCCGAACCTCTTCGACCGCAGCGCAATCATCCTCGGCTGCGAGGCCACCGGCGTGGCAGAGCTCGAGAACTCGCGCGGACTGAACATTCCGATGCCCGGCGACGCGGAATCCCTGAACGTGGCGCAGGCCGCCACGGTCATCCTCTTCGAATACGTCCGCCGAGGAGGACAAGTCCTCCACTGAGGCAGTGCGCTCAGCCTCGCTTGCGCACAAGGGCAAGCCCTTCACTGCGGTAGTGCCCGGCTGTGCTCGGGTACGGGTGGAGGAAAAGGTGTTCCGTCCGCATAAGAGAGGTAGTGCCCGGCTAAGCGCGGGCACATCTCCCCGTTTTTTCTTCCCTCAATTACACATGGAATTCGTCCAGCGCGCGCCGGTACGCATCCAGCACTTTTTCGGAGAATGCACAGAAAATGACTTCCTCCGGCAGTTTCCCCGCCCACGTGCCGACCGTCTCCACGGCGATCTTCGTGGCCGCTTCCAGCGGGTAATGATACACGCCGATGCTGATGCCCGGAAACGCCACCACGCGGCAGGCGTTCTCCTCCGCCAGCGTCAGCGAGTTCAGGTAGCATGAACGCAGCAGCTCGGGTTCGCCGTGTGTGCCGCCGTGCCAGACCGGGCCGGGCGTATGGATCACGTAGCGGGCGGGCAGGTTGAATCCGTGGGTGATGCGCGCCTCGCCGGTGTTGCAGCCGCCGAATTTGAGGCAGGCTTCGTAGAGCTGACGGCCCGCGGCTCGGTGAATGGCGCCGTCGACGCCGCCTCCGCCCAGCAGGGAGCAGTTCGCGGCATTGACGATCGCGTCAACGCGGAGTTTCGTGATATCGTTCAGGACTGCGGTCATTTTCATCGTTCGTTCTCCTTCTGAAAGTTCAAGATATCAGTTCTGCTCCGCTTCCGCGCGCGGAATGAATTCCTGCACGGTCCGCAGGACCAGTTTCAGTTTCTGCGCGGGCGTCGCATGAGGCAGGATCGCCGGGATCAAGCCGTCGCGCCGGAGCATGCGCTTGTTTTTCTCCAGATATACCAGGTTGGCGCGGCAGCTCACGGACGTGATCCCGGCATCCGCGGCGGCCAGACGGATCCGGCACGTCATCAGGAAATGGTCCACCTCGGCGGGAATCGGCCCGAAACGGTCCCGCAGCTCGGAGGCGAACGCGTCGAGGTCGTGTTCCGAGGTGAACATCGCGAGGCGGCGGTAGCAGTGCAGGCGCACGCGCGGCGACTCGACGTAGTCCGGCGGGATGCCCGCCGCGATCATGCCGGGCGGCGGCTCGACCGCGAAGCTCAGGAAATCGAGGTAAAGCTCGCAGTCCGGCGCGGTCGGCAGTTTCTCGCCCTTGAACATCGCCACGCAGTCGCGCAGGAGCTCGCAGTACAGGTGGAATCCGACCGCGTTGATCTGCCCGCTCTGCTCCTCGCCCAGGATATTTCCCGCGCCGCGTATCTCCAGGTCGCTCATGGCCAGCTGGAACCCCGCGCCGAGGTGCGTGTAGCGACGGATCGCCGCCATGCGTTTGCGGGCATCCCCGGTCAGGATGCCGTCCTTCGGCAGGAAAAGGTACGCGTACGCCTGCCGCACCCAGCGCCCCACGCGGCCGCGCAGCTGGTAGAGTTCGGCGAGTCCGAACCGGTCGGCGCGTTCGATGATGATGGTGTTCGCGTTCGGGATGTCGATGCCGGACTCGATGATCGAGGTGCAGACCAGAATCTTCGTCTTGCCCTCGATGAACGACGACATCACGACTTCCAGCTCGCTTTTGTCCATCTGCCCGTGCGCGACGCCGAGCGGGACGTCCGGGAACATCGCCCCGATTTCGAGCGCGGCCTTCTCGATCGACTTCACGCGGTTGTGCAGGTAGTACACCTGGCCGCCGCGGTTCAGCTCGCGTTCGATCGCCACGCGCACCAGGTTCCGGTCGTACTGCGCGAAGACCGTACGGATCGGCAGGCGGTTCACCGGCGCGTTCATGAGCGTGCTGAGGTCGCGGATGCCGGACAGCGACATATGAAGCGTGCGCGGGATGGGCGTGGCGGTCATGGTCAGCACGTCCACGGTCGCGCGGAGACGTTTCAGGCGATCCTTGTGCAGCACGCCGAACCGCTGTTCCTCGTCGATGATCACGAGCCCGAGGTCTTTGAACCCGACGTCGTTCTGCACCAGCCTGTGCGTGCCAATCACGATGTCGACCGCGCCGCTTCTCAGTCGTTCGATGATCCGCTGCTGCTCCGGTTTCGTGCGGAACCGCGACAGCTGTTCGATCACGATCCCGGTCCCCGCGAACCGTTCCTTGAACGTCATGTAATGCTGCTGCGCCAGCACGGTCGTCGGCACCAGCATGGCTACCTGACGTCCCGCGAGCGCACATTTGCACGCCGCCCGCATCGCGAGCTCGGTCTTGCCGTAGCCCACGTCGCCGCACAACAGGCGGTCCATCGGGCGCGGCGACTCCATGTCGGACTTGATCTCGGCGGCGGCCCGCAACTGGTCCGGCGTCTCCCTGAACGGGAACGCCTGTTCGAAAAGCACCTGTTCCGGGTCGTCTTTCGGGAACGCCATCCCGGCCTTTTTCATGCGCACAGCCTGAATCTTCAGCATCTCGAACGCCAGGCTCTGCACGGAGTGGCGCGCCTCGTCGCACGCCTTGTTCCAGCGCCCGGAGTTCAGCCGGCTGAGCGTGATGCGCGTGTTTTTCGAGCCGACGTAGCGCGTGACGAGATGCGCCTGGCGCACCGGGATCCGCACCACCTGGTCGTCGCCGAACTCCAGCACGATCATCTCCGCGCGCGCACCGGCGGCCTCCGCGATATCCAGTCCGAGGTAACGGCAAATGCCGAAGTTCAGGTGCACGGCGTAGTCGCCCTCCTCCAGGTCCCCGGCGGAGATCACGCCCGCGGCATCCTCGCGGGAAACCGGTTCGGTCCGCGGCGTGTCGTCCTCGATCTGAAGTTCATGCGCCATGCTCCGGCGGCGGTACGGCAACGCGAAAAGCTCGCGGATCGTCAGGACCGCCAGTTTCTCCTTCGGCAGGAAGAACCCGCACGGCACGGCCCCCTCCTCCACGGTCAGCAGTTCGTTTTCACATAAATCGTGGTCCAGGATCCAGCGCCGCACCTGATGCGGATCGGAATCCGGTCCCACGAGCAGCGTCACATGCGTTTTCTCCTCGACCCACTGATGGATCCGGCTCGCGGTCAGCTGCTGCGCCAGCACGGAAAAAGCCTGGTCCAGCGCCTGTTCGTCCGTATCGCCCAGTTCGGCGAATTCATGCCCCGCGGCCTCCGCCATCGCGTCACGTCCTGTGGAATAGCAGGGGAACGCCTCGCACGGGCCGCCGTCTGTATCCGCCGCGCCCGCAGCGTCCTCGAACGCCACCAGCCGCCCGTCCTCCCTCATTTTCTCCTCGAACGCCGCCCACTGCTCCGATTCCTCCGGCGTGCCGTAGCGCGCCAGATGCGTCCGAATCTCCCCGGGCGCCTCCTCGACCAGCACGGAATCGTTTTCCAGCAGGTACTCGAACGCCGGGGCGGATGCGAATTCCCGCCCGTTCAGGACCGTTCCGTCGCCGCCCGACCCAGACCGCAGGATCACGCGGTAGGAATCCACCCTGCCCGTCGACATCTGCGTGTCCGGGCGGAACAGCCGGATGCTGTCGACGGTGTCGCCGAAGAACTCAATGCGGGCGGGCGCGGATTCCGAGGAGGAAAAGATGTCGATCAGGCCGCCGCGCCGTGCGAATTCGCCGGACATGCCGACCTCGACCTCGTCGTCGTACCCCATCTCGACCAGGCGTTCCGCGAGCTCCTTCATGTCGATCTCGTCGCCCACCTTCAGCACCAGTTCGCTCTCGCGCATCAGGCGCGGCACGGGTGCGGGCGAGGTCAGGCTCGTCACCGACCCGAAAAACACGTCCGGCGGATCGTCCAGAAGCCGGTGCAGCGCCTCGGCGCGCGGCGAATCCGACTGCAGCAGGCTCTGCCGACGGGTCGAACCGTCCGGCAGGGCGTGCATGGAAATCGTCTTTCCCGCGACTTCCGTCCACGCAGTCAGGTCGTCCCGGCATTGTTCCGCGCGGGATTGCGACGCCGCCACATAGAACACCGGTCGCCGCCCTTTCGTCCCCTTCGCGTTCCCGGAGGTCTTCTCCGGGGCGGTTTCCGGTTCCGCCGACATGTTTTTCGCGCGGCTTTTCGTTTTCGTCGGGACATCGGGCGCACACTTCGCGCCGGACGCGGCGGAGGCGTTCATGACGAGGCAAAGAAGGGCGACGGGCATCATGTCGGATTCGATCGGACCGATGCGTCCGGAACGACGGAGTCCCTCCTTATATGTTTTAGACATTAAATTAAAAAAGGCAGCTTTCCAAACTCTTTTTTTCATTTTACTCTTGCCTTTTTCTATTTATGGAGTACATTATATGCAATTGTTTTTTTAACCAACGGGCTTCTTCTGAACATGCCCGGATGCTGACAGCTGTACAGGTGTCGGAATCGGAAAAGGTTGCGACTAACAATATAACAGCTCAACGCAGGAAAACAAATCGCCGGAGTCTTTTTTTTGATGAAAATTGATGCAAAAACGAAACGGGCATCAGTTCCGCCCGCAGGAAAACTCGCGAAAGGTTCCGCCTCCGCAAAACAGGCAAAAGCCGCGCCCGTGAAAAAATCCGCTCCGACCAAGCCCGAATCCGTGAAGAACGCCGTCCCGGTCAAAACGAAATCCGTGAAGAAAAGAGATTTTAAGCCCGAAGTCCTTTTCGATGAAGAACCGGCGGTGAAAAAAGTCTCCTCCAAAGCGAAATTCAAACCCGCCGTCAAGCTCGAGTCCGGCAAAAAATCCAGTGCAAAGTCTGCCGCAAAAACCGAGGCAAAGCCGACTGTGAAGAAAGCCCAGGCAAAAACCGAGGCAAAGCCGACTGTGAAGAAAGCCCAGGCAAAAGCAGAGGCAAAGCCGACTGTGAAGAAAGCCCAGGCAAAAGCAGAAATCAAGCCGACTGCGAAGAAAGCCCCGGCAAAAGCCGAGGCAAAGCCACCTGCGAAGAAAGCCCCGGCAAAAACCGAGGCAAAGCCGACTGCGAAGAAAGCCCCGGCAAAAACCGAGGCAAAGCCGACTGCGAAGAAAGCCCCGGCAAAAGCCGAGGCAAAGCCGACTGCGAAGAAAGCCCAGGCAAAGAAGCCCGCGATCACGGTCGAGATCAAGACCGCGTCGTCCCAAAAGCCCGAGTCAAAAACCGCGGCAAAAGCCGAAGTCAAAAAGACTCCGGCCAAAGCGAACGCAAAAGACGCATCCAAGCCCGCCGCGCCCGCGAAAAAGACGGCCGCGAACAAGTCCGTGTTCGCCGCAAAGCCGAAAAAAGCGCCGCTCGAAGTCAAAGTCGAAGCCGCTCCTGCTGAAACGGAGACGGGTGTCCCCGCGAAGAAAACCGCGAAGAACGCGCCTGAAACGCTTGATCCGAACGGCGTGCCCGTCGTGCTGGAGGATGTCGAGGACGCCTCCGAGATCGATCTTTCCAAGTTCATGGCGGGATCGAAGGATCCCGGGATGGACAAGAAGAACGCGAAAGCCGCGGCGAAGAACGGTCCCGTCACGAAAAACGACTCGATGAAGGTCTACATGCACGACATCGGGCAGATTTCGCTGGTGTCGAAAGACCAGGAAGTCACGCTGGCGGCGCAGATCCATGGCAAGAACCACGACTCCCACGACGAAGCGCGCGCCACGCTCATCGAAGCGAACCTTCGCCTGGTCGTGAAGATCGCTCACGATTTCAAGGGGCTCGGCCTGCCGCTGCTCGACCTCATTTCCGAGGGCAACATCGGCCTCATGCGCGCCGTGGAGAAGTTCGACCCGTCCAAGGGTGCGAAGTTCAGCTCCTACGCCGCCTGGTGGATCAAGCAGTCCATGCGCCGTGCCCTTGCCAACCAGTCCCGCGTGATCCGCATCCCCGTGCAGTCCGCCGGCAAGATCAACAAGATCAAATCCGTCAAGATGAAGCTCGCCGAACAGCTCGGCCGCGAACCGACCGACGACGAGATCGCCGCGAACCTCGGATTCAGCGGACGCACCGTGACCGGGCTACGTCTCGCCGATCTCCGCACGTTCTCCCTGCATGACCCGATCCAGCAGGGCGAGGACGGCGAATTCCAGGACATCATCCCCGACCAGGGGGCCATGACGCCCGACCGCATCCTCGGCGACGAAGAATCCGTCCACCGGCTTCTTTCGCTGCTCTCCAAGCTCGACGACCGCGAACGCCTGATCCTTCAGCTCCGGTTCGGGCTCGACGGCAAGCGCCCGAAGACCCTCGAGGAAGTCAGCCAGGAAATCCGCCGCACCCGCGAACGCGTCCGCCAGATCCAGAACCAGGCGCTCGCCAAACTCCGCGCCATGCTCGCCGACGAATCCGGCTCCGCCGAGGAATAACCATCAACCCGAATTCATGAGGTCTTACCGATGAAATACGATGTGACAAATTGTTCAGGAAAGGGGGTGAATTAACATGGAAGCAACGGAAGTCAAACTCAAGAAAGGTGACTCGATCGAACGCGCACTCCGCCGTCTGAAAAAGAAACTCGACAAGGAAGGCACGCTCAAGGAACTCCGCAACCGGAGGCACTACGAAAAGCCGAGCGAGAAGAAGCGCCGCACGCAGCGCCGCAGAGGCTGATCTGTCTTTCTCTCACCCCCGCTCCGGAACCGTCCCCGCGACGACGCCGGAGCGGACGCCCCCAACCCCTTTTTCATCGTTTTTCATGTCCGACCCCTCCTCAAACCTCATTTCGGAATCCGGCGTCCCGCGCAGATTCTCCTGGATGCCCACGCTCGACGGGTACATTCTGCGCGCATTCCTCGTGCCGTTTTTCATTCTGCTCTTCGCCTTCACGCTCCTGTTCATCATCATGGACATGTACAACGACGTGAGCGACTTCCTCGACAACAAGGCGACGCTCACCATCACAGTCCAGTATTTCCTTCTGAAAATCCCCGGGAACATCCTCTTCATCCTCCCCATCACGGTTCTGCTCGCCTGCATGTACGCGCTCGCCAACCTCGGGCGCACGCGCGAGCTCACGGCCATCCGCGCCTCGGGCGTCTCCCTCGCACGCTGCGGACTGCCGATCTTCATCGTCGGCTTCTGCGTGATGCTGCTCAATTTCTACTTCAACGAACGGCTCGTCCCGCAGACCACGCGCCAGGCGGAAATCGTCCGGAAAACGGTGAACAACGAGAAATTCGTGGAGGAAAGCAACGCCCGGCTCCAGTTCCACAGCGGCGACCGCCTCCGCAGCTGGTATTTCGGGCAGTTCGACGACGACGGATACCAGGAAAACGTCAAGCTCAAATTTCTCAAACTCATCCCCGACACAAGAAAGAAAGACAAGCTGAAGCAGGTCCCGGTAAAAACGATCGAAGCCGAAAAATCACGGTATGTCCCCGGCGTCGGCTGGGAGTTCTATAACGCCAGAATCATCCCGTACGAGGAGGACGGACAGAAACGCCTCGAACCCGACATCCCGGACACCGATCCCTATGTCATTTCGGAAGATATTCTCCCGGACAAGCCGTCCGTGATCATCAAGTCCGTCGTCGATCCGGAGGCGCTCTCCTCCGCCGAAATCTTCACGATCCTCCGCGACAATCCGAACATGGCGACCAATCTCAGGCGCATCTACTGGACCATTTTCTACAACCGGCTGGCGTTCCCGTGGGCCTGCTTCCTCTGCGCGTTTTTCGCGTTCCCGCTGGCCACGCGGAACGAACGCTCCGGCATCTTCACGGCCATCGCCACGGCAGTCGGCATCGCCGTCCTCTACCAGGTGCTCAACGAAGTCTTCATGGTCGCCGGAAAAGCCGGCTACCTTCCGCCGGTCCTCGCCGGGCTTACCCCGACCGTCGTCTTCGGCGCATACGGCATCTATCTGCTGAAAAAGGCCGGCTGAGAACCGTTTCCGGCAAATAGCAGCTCATCGAAAAACAGTTCAGCCGTGCATCACCGCAAGCGGTGCCGATACAGTGTTCTGCTATGCGAGAACACATGCCCGAGCGATGCACGGCTTTTCGTTGTGTACCCCCTGTGCGCAAGCGAAGCTGAGCGCACTGCCGCAGTAGAGGCTTTGCCTCTCAGCCTTCGAGGTGCGGGAGACACGCACGGATTCTGCGCTCCAGGACGAGCTGCGCATAATGCGCCGTCCCGGTGAGGCGTTCATCCACCAGCACGCCCGCCTCCGCGAATCCGTTCAGCACGTCGTGGTTGTCCGAGCCCGCCGTGCCGGGCAGACCGTAGCTGTCGGCGTACCATTTCGCACGGCGGTTCTCGTCGTCCGTGCGCTGGGCGTTCATGATCTCCACCGCGTCGACCAGGTCCGGCAGCAGACGGATCATCGGGATGTAGCCCGCCTGCCGGAACGGATGCGCGTGGACGACCGTACCGCCCTCGGCGCGGACGTATTTCAGGTAGTCGACGAGCGGGAGCCGGTCGATGAACGGATGGTCGGCGAGCCAGTTTTCGTCAAGCCCGTAGGTCAGGAAATCGTTGCCTTCGGAGGAATCCTCCCACGCGAAGAACACCTGCATCCCGACTTCATCGCCGTATTCCTTCGCCGCCCGGTAGCCCGCCGTGAAGAGTTCGACGCGCTCCCGCCACGGCAAGTCGCGCGGCACGGTGGTGTTCCCGTTGAAGAAATGGTCGGTGATGATGATGCCGTCGTAGCCGCGCGCATGGTAGACTTCGGCGGTCTGACGCCCGGAGGTCCTGGCGCATTTGCTCACTTCGGAGGTGTGGACGTGCGTGTCGTAACGGTAAAGTCTCGGTTCGCTCATATTGAATGCAGCTCCTTTTTTATTGCAGCAGCCCGGGCAGGAACTCCGCGACCGCGCCGAACAGCAGCGGGATCGTGAAATTGTCGTCCAGGTGGATTTGTTCGTTGAAGAATTCGGCGACGCAGGAGACCGCCACGCCGCCCAGCCAGACCGCGGCCGTCGCGCCCCGCAGACCGCCCGCCAGGCAGAAACACGCCGCGATGATCCAGCCGGTCAGCAGGAACGCCAGCGAGCCTTCCAGCGATTTGCCGTTGAAGAAACGATGCCGTCCCCAGCGCCGCCCGATCAGCGCAGCGGAAGTGTCGCTCAGGATCAGGACCGTGAACGCGCACGACGCCACGCGCGGCGAAAAACACAGCGCGGTCAGGCACGCCGAAGCGTACATCGGCGGCGCGCCGCTGAACCGGAATCCGCCCGGCTTGCTCTCGCGGGCCATCTTGCCGAACAGCTTTTTGTACAGCGGCGTCACATACGGGACCTGCCGGAACACGGCGATCTCGATGATGACGTTCAGCACGGCGAACGTGCCGAACATGATCACGTTGAACATCCGCGGCAGATAAAACAGCGCGACGGGCATCCAGATCGAGCTGAGATGCACCATTTTCCGGAGGACTTCCTGTCTGTACGGGATCGCCATCGCTGTTCCTTTGCCTGAAATGCCCTGAAATATCGTTCCATTCACTATAGCATGTTTTTTCCTTTTTGCAAGCTCGCCGAAGGGAAAAAAGTCCCGTTCCCGGGCAGAATCCGGGAGCGGGCGGAAGGGAAAGAATCGATTCGTTACGGCGGACGCGACGTCCCCCCAAAAAAGGCGGAGCGCCTGTCCACCCCCTGGACCGACGCCCCACACAATCTATCGTTTCAGAGACGATTCCGTGTCCTCAATCTTCCACGAAAAGGTCTTCGTCGTCGAACGGACGGATATTGCTTGCGCCGGAGTTATACTGGGCGTTCGCACCGGAGCCCGGACGGGCCGTCGCGGCCGGAGTAGTACCCGCCGCGCCGCGGCGTGCGCCTGCGCCCTGTCTCATGCCCTGGCCGCCGAAGCCGCCCTGACGGCCCATGCCTGCGCCCATGCCTGCGCCCATGCCGCCCTGAGAACGGCCGAATCCGCCGAAACCACCCTGAGCAGCAGTGCCCGCGGCAGGACCGCCCTGGGCCGCCGCACCGGCAGCGCCGCCTTCACGGTTCATACGGGACTGACGAGCAGCACCCGCGCCTTCACGGTCAAGGCGAGGCTGTCCATTCGGAGTTGCGGCATTCGGACCGCCGAGGCCGCCCAGGCCGCCGCCAAAGCCGCCCATACCGCGACCGCCAGCAGCACCGCCGCCGAAACCGCCCTGCGGACCAGCACCCATACCGGGGCCGAATCCGCCCTGCGGACCAGCGCCCGGGCCACCAGCGGCACCGCCGCCGAAGCCACCCATACCGAATCCGCCCTGCGGACCAGCACCCGGGCCACCAGCGGCACCGCCGCCGAAGCCACCCATACCGAATCCGCCCTGCGGACCAGCAGCACCGGGGCCACCAGCGGCACCGCCGCCGAAGCCACCCATACCGAATCCGCCCTGCGGACCAGCAGCACCGGGGCCACCAGCGGCACCGCCGCCGAAGCCACCCATACCGAATCCCCCCT
>JAGCTY010000089.1 GCA_017963105.1 Lentisphaeria bacterium | reverse complement strand
CTGCCGAATCCAATCGTTTTACCATAGCACGTGTCATCCGTTTCTGCAACTCTTTCCTTTTCCTCCGACGAGCTCAACGGCCCATTCTCGGAAAAGGAGAGTTGCAGACGTGAACAACAGGATATAACATACAAAAAAGGGAGATTCATCGAAAAAAACATACCACCGTTTCTTATAACTGGCAATGACATTCGAAAACGGGGCCGTGAAAGGTTTCAACGGGGATTAAAGCCAAAGCGCACTTCTCCGGACGCGGGATCGTTACCCGCCGGCTCCACCAGCATTCGGATTACCCCCTTTGGAAAGGACTTGAAAAAAATGATGCCCCACCCAGCAAAAGGCTTGAAAAACGATATGTTCATGTTATATTACGGTATCATCTCTTCATCAATTATTGGAAAGGATACCAGCATGAGCGAGAGCTATCCGACAATCCTACTGGACATATGGGATCTGTGGCAAAAGGAATCGTTATTACCGGAGGAGGAAGAGAAGTTGTCCAGCCTCTTTTACGATTTGGAAGAGGATATGAGAAAGGCGTGCTGCGGCCCGAGTGTTGATCGGGATGCCGTTCATGGCGAACTGATAGCATTATTCCAGAGATCATCGCAGGAATCCCTGAAGCTTTTTTCAAAGAAGTATTATCTGTCCAACGACATCAGAAAAAGAATCGCGAAAAAACAGAATCACGAAGGATATTTACTTGACCAGAAAATCAGGAAAGCTCTTCGGGAATTAATGAAAGCAGGCGATGTCAATCGAAAGGACGATCCATCCAGACGAATACACAAGTTATCCGAATTCAAGCTTTCTGTTGTGCCGGATCAAAAAGCTTCCCGTTCCAATTATGAAGGGGAAATAGACAGCATCGGGCGGCTGTGCAGCAATTATCAGAAGGATATGGAAGAGCTTTTAAGGAGGATTCTGCTGGCGTTCAATGGATGGACGCAATTTGGCGAAATCAAGGAAATCATCTGGAACCATGTTCCGAACACGATGAAGATAGAGACTTACGGTGACGAGTTCATGTTTGATAAGGATGAGGAGGAGGACAACAGCAGATTTTACTGTACCACATGGAGCGCGGATATCCTTTCGGACTATTCTCGACATGGTATTGCCGAAAGATGCGAGGAAATTTGGGATTCCATCTGCAAAATAACGGACACCGAGTATTTCTGTCTCTTCATTCTTCCAGTGGCGATGGATATGAAAAAACAGAAAAAGCAACAGGATTTCGAAGCACCTGGAACAACTTTGTCCGGCCAGAAGGATCGAGTAATCGATATGCTGATCGAACAGACCACATTGCTGTTTGGAACGATTGAAAGGGAAGAGGAGTCTTTCTTCACGGAAGATGAAGACAGAGACGCGGTTATCATGGGAGAAGTTTGTCTCAATCTGAATCACAGATGCAAGGAGAAAGGTTACGATCCGCACATTCTGGATGCGGAAGATGCCAAACCGGCAAAAGAACAACGAAACAACCAGTAAAAGGGTTTTCATCATGAAAAAAAGAACTGATGCCGCAAACCTTCTTAATGAACTGAATTCCGTCCGCAAAGACGGGATTGATCCTGTGACCGTTTCCATCTCCCCGGAACCCGGCCAGCTCCATTCCCTTGCCGTGGAAACCGATATGTGGGAGGAATTCGTTCTTGTTCTGGAAAAGAACGACGATACGTGCCAGGTCATTCCCGGAAGCATGAATGCCATGAAGGGCGGCCCGGATGACATTCTGATCCCCGATCCCGACTCGGATGCGCTCTGGATGCTCAGTCTGCCGCTTGTTACCGAATTGCCGACGGATGCACTGCTCCCGGCTTTTGCAAAGA
Organism: Lentisphaeria bacterium; assembly: GCA_017963105.1. Taxonomy (GTDB): domain Bacteria; phylum Verrucomicrobiota; class Lentisphaeria; order Victivallales; family UBA1829; genus UBA1732. The sequence continues at coordinate 18,258 of JAGCTY010000089.1, read as the reverse complement.
TTCCCGCGGGGATGCTTGAATACATCAGAAAAGGCGTGGAAAAAGCCGGGAAGCATGAACCTCTTGACGGCTCCTACAGATTCTGTCTCCCCTATATCGGGACAGGGGACTCCAGAATTGACTATCACGAGAGACTTTCCGATCTTCTGCGGAAGGCAGAAATGAAAAATCGGATGGACGGCTTCACGTTCCGGCCGCTTTGGGACAATGAGGAATCCATGGCCCTGGCCGCAGGAAGCGAAAAGGGGATCATTCAGAAGAAATGCGTTGTCGAAGGACGGGAAGAACTCTTGTCCCTGAAGTATTCACCGGAAAAGGACGCCGTATGGATTTACGTCTTCTCCGCGGATCGATCGGGTATTTCCGCCGCACTGGATGGCACGGAAATCATCGATTCCGACGAACGTGTCCTGGGAACGATTCAGGCCGGAGAGTGTAGGTTGAACGTTGAAAGAGGATTTGACGGCAGGATCGCGCTCCGGCTGAAAGACGGCACAATCCGTCTTCTGAAAAGTCTTTCGTGAAAAAGGCGACATGATGAGGACCCTGAAAGAAGATTTCGCATGGGATGCCGCGGCAACCAGTCGCAATCTGCTTTTCTATCCCGGGGAGCAGTTGTGCGATTACGCCGGAAAGGAGCAGGCGGATGACAAAGAGCGGACGAGGTGCGTCGCAGAACTCTTTGTCCGCGAATTCCTGAAACGGAAATGCGCGGAAAAGGAGATCAATGCACTGCTGCCGGACGGAGAACTGGATGAATTCTGGCGCAAGGCCGGCGAGGACTTCCTTGACGTCCAGAAAAAAAGCCGATTGATCCGGAAAAAACTGTGGAATCCCGCAAATCCGTTTTCCGGCAGCTGTGAAATCAGCATCCGGGAAAGACTGAGGATCCTGTTCGAAGAAACCGACGGTTTTATTCCGGTGTACCAGCAATCCCGGGCCTTTTTCATCCCGTTTCATTTCGAAAAAACGGATGCCGGGAATGGCGGAATCGTCGATCTCGTCGGCAAGCCGATTCCGAAATGGCAGGCTCCTTACGCCCGTCTTTTCCCGGACGCCCGGCTCCGGTGTATCGTCCACTGTGACCAGGAAGGGATTCCTCCCCTCACAGGAAACAGCTTTATGCTGCCGCTCTATCTCGCTTTTCTCCGCAGCATAGAAAGAACAATTCATTACAATCATCTTCGGCTTGTAGCAACGGGCGAAATAGACAAAAATGGCCGACTGACAGCAGTTGATACGAAAGAAAAAGCCGAGGGATTTCAGGTTTGTTTTTATCGGAAATCCTGCTTCTTTTTCCCCGAAAGCGAGCAGTACAGCATTCCGCAACACGGCAATGAGATTCCATTGCGGAACATGACGCTTGCGGAACTGCCGGAAACCATCAGAATCCTGATTGAGGCAAAAGGTCTGCTTGTTCCGACCTTTTCGTATGCTCTGGATCGACTGAAGGTCCTGGCGGAAGACCGGAACAGCAATTACGGACAATGGGATGTGATGCTGTCTCGAGTCGACAACAACATGCGTGCATTCTCGCCTCTCCGGAAATCAAACAGAAAGCCGTATTTACAGTGCCTGATGCTGAAAAGCTCTTTTCTCTGCCACATGGGGAAAACGGATGAGGCTTTAGCTCTGAACCGGAAAGCACAGGAATTCGCGGACAACAATCATTTCATCCCCGATTATCTGCGGCTCAGAGTGGAGGAACTGGTGGAATTTCAGGACAGGGAAGACTTTGCGGCCATTGCGGCGGCGGCCCCGGCCCTGGATATGGAAATCAAAGAAAACGACGAACTGGATGAACTGGCCCGGACGGATCTCCTGATGCGTTATTGCGGCACAATGGGACAGGCGCATTCGTTCGGTGACCTGGCCGGAGAACCCGGCTTTTCCCGTTGGAAAGCAAAAGATTTCTTTGATGAGGCACTGGACTGCGCCATCGAACTTTCCGAAATGCGGGACAAGACGAAACTGACCCGAAACGAAATCAACCTCGCGGAAGGCGATGTCGCGCAGGACATGAATTACCGTTTCCTCTGGTATGCATTGTTCGAGCCGGAAACGGAGGACGCGGACAATGCGTACGAGGCAGCGAAGGGGCATATCGAAAGCAACCTTCAGCCGACAGAGGACAATCCGTTCCGAGGCGAAACTCTTTGTGAGAAAAACCGCCAGTACCTTGTCAGGATCAAGGCGTTCTCTCTTTACAGGTACTGGATGAGGTCCGGGGAGGTTCCGGTTTTTGATCGGGAGGATTTGCTGATCAGTAAAAATGAAGGGGACTGGCTTCCGGCGCTGACCGGGAAATATGTCGGCGCCCTGCTGGCCGCTTCCGGGAAAAAATCGGAAGCCGCCTCACTGTTCAGGGAATATTTCGGTCTTCTGGATGAAAAGACTGATCCCATTATGCGCTTCATCCAGATGACATTCTGCTGTGAGGCTTTCCGTTCGACCGGAGACGAATCGTACTGCAAACGGGCGCGGACTCTGGTCGAGGGACTGCGTGAAATCTATCGGCGGTCCTCCACACTCAAGGCCTGGGATCATTACCTGCAAAAAGGCGATGCGGCCGTTTTCCCCGGATTAGACTACTGGTATTGAGTTGACGAAATAACGACTCAACAATCACTGATTGAATCTTGATGAATCAAATAATCAACTCCGCGTCACAAACGGAAGAAAGAAGGTTGGCATTATGGAACAGCTCTCGAAACTCGAACAGGAATTCGTCCGTGTCAAACTTTACGGCGTCAGTCCGGCGAAAAGACCGCGCAGCGCGGAGGCAATCGCACCCGAACTGCATCGTGAATGGGGAGAAAAGGCCGCAGACCGGGAAAAGGAATTGAACGCCATCCTCCTGCAGATTGTCGCGTTCGGAAAAGACGCGTGCAACCTCAAGCAAGAGGGTTTTGACCGCGATTCCCTGGAATATGATTCCCTCGTTGAAAAATGCGCCGCCCACAGTGAAATCGCAAACCAGTTCGCTCTCCAGTGTTTCAACAATGGGACTCTGCCGTCCGGGGCTCAGAACCTGGTTGTTCCCGAGGAAACGGAGAATACAATGGATGTTTCCGGTGAAACGGAAAGCACAAAGGATGCCCCCGAGGAAACGGATTCCTCCGCGGGCAGGCCGGACGATGCGGTCAATTCCGCCGATCTGCTGCAGAGTATCATGAACAACTCGTTTACGGAGGAACGTGAAATTTCGGATCCCGACTGGGGGACGGACAGAAACACAATCATGTCATTCCGCTGCTGGACCAATGACGTTGACAAAATGCGCGAGCTGGAAGCGATCGTCGCCAAATTGGAAAAGCGGCAGTCGTCCCACCTGGATGAAGCCAGGAAGCTTCTTGAAAACGGGAAACAAATCGCCGAGTTGCAGGATCGTGCATTCAGGGCAAAGAACTCGCATGAGGTTGAAGAGCTTGTCAACCAGGCAAAAGCCATCAAGGCGACCCACAAAGAAATCGACAAGATCAGATTCCAGTATGAGAAAAAGCTGAAGAAAAGAGAGCTGGCGAATAAAAAAGTCTCCCCCGTTCGGATACCCCCGCCGGATTACGACACGGACGGCCCGAACCCCCATTTCGTCAGGAACCTGCCTTACAGTCCGGAATGGACCATCATGGTCGATGAATCAGGAAAAGTCTTTGACGATTCTCTGTTCTCCCGATCCTACAGACCGAATGAAAAAGGCCATTTCGTCGCTGTTCTGATCCCGAAGGGAACCGCTCTTTCCCCGCTCGGACAGTTCCACTCCGTCGATTCGGAGCCGCAGGTTATTGCAAACTGCCTGAACACACTGCTGCACACATCCATTCCGTGCGGAATTCTCGGCATTACGCTTGACGGCATGGCAAACGCTCCGGTCAATTACTGGTACAATGGCCTCGAACGTCTCTTCGACCTGATTCTGCGCCTTCTTCCGGTTGGTGAAGACGGTGTCAGACTCAACGTTTACGTGGAGGCACGGGGAAGCAGTACTCCGGAGATGGTTCGGCGAACCATTGACTCCAGCCTCTACCGTCTGGCGAAAGTGGATCAGTCTCTTGCTTCCAGGATCAGGCTGGACGTGCAGACCATAGGCAAGTACGATTCCGAAGACGAGACATTCAACGCCTGGAACGGCTATGTCGACGCCGTTGCCTACAGCTGGTGCTGCTTCAATCAAGACCTGAACGACATCCTCCTTGATTACGGGTTGCGCCCGTCCTGCCTCATGGAAGGCTCCTCCCAGAACCTCTATGAAATCATGGACGACCTGAAATGCGGACGCCTGCCGAAGCCGGAATTCTGGTCCGAACTCATCACGATGTGCGATGCGGGCAAGCCCGATTCCCTCGTTTCCAGGCTTCTTGCCGGCATCGGTTTTGAGCTCAGAGGCTCTCTTCCCGACTGGAAGACCTACCTGAACCATCTGATCGGGCACCTTGATTCCAAGGCCATCAATCTCAGTCAGCTCGGGAAGCAGATTTCCTTCCTCAAGAAATACCAGCCCGACGATTCCGCCCTGCCGCCGCGCATCAAACTCCTCTGGCTGACGGCCAAGCTTGCCGAAGCCAATCATCGCGGCGCGATCGTCGTCGAGGCGTTCGACAGATTCCGGAAACTGACCCGCGAACTCTATGAGGAGGACGCCCCCCTTACATGCTACGCCACGCTCCACCTCGCCGTCACCTACACCAACGCCTACAGGTTCCAGGAGGCGCAAAAAGTCATAGGGGACTACCTGGCCCTCATTTCGACCGCCACGTGGGGGAAGAACCTTCCTGCATGGATTCATTCCGTCTTCGATCTCCTGATGAGCGCGGCGCATATCGAGCCGGCCTCTCCCGCGGCCATTCCCGGCCTCCGTTACTTCGCACAGCTCATTTCCAGCCACGGACAGCATGAAGCCTTCTTCGGACGGAACGCGGAGGCGGTCAAGTTCTTCCTGGAGGCGAACCGTCTCTTCTCCCGCCTCAGCGATCGGAAACAAGCCGCAAAAGAGATTTCCCAGACCTCGGCCTATCTTCTCACCGCACTCATGGATATGGACCATCCCGATCCGGCGCTCCTCGACGCCACGTTGAAAAGCTACTTCGGCGACGATCTCCTCGCGGCTGCGCACGCACTGGCGGCCACGGATGAACCGGTGAACAAGTACCGCCTCCACATTCTCCTGCGCTGCATTCTTTCCGGGAAGGTTCCGTCTGAGCTCAAAGCCGCCGTCCTTGAGGAGAAGGAAAACTGGAAGACCGCATCCGGGCATCCGTGGGAAATGATCGAGTTCTACCGCGGGCTTCTCCTCGACGCCCCCGTCGACCGGATGAAACACCTTAAAAACGCGAGAGAGCTCTGCAAGGGCCACGACGCCACGCTCCATGTCATCGAAGCGGTCATCCTCGGTACGATCCTTCTGGAAGACGCTTCCGTCGAACAGTCGTACCGCGAACTCGTCGAACGGTGCGCCGCGGAACTGCCAGACCTCGGCTCCGAACGCGTCGCAGCCCTTCGCGAACAGCCAGTGAAACGCCGTCCCGCGCTTGAACTTGCGGGCATTGTCCTCCCGTTCAATTTCCGTTGAATCAGGTCTCACACCTCAAAAAGAGTCAACAGAGGGAAAAGCCCCGGAAACAGAAAAGATTTCATCAGGGCCATATTCAGAAAAGCAAAGGGGAAGCCGGCCTGAAACCGGCTCCCCATGGATGATCGCACGAATCGTAAGACCGATCACTTCTTATTGAAGACGATCGGAGCGAATTCGCGGAGGCAGCGGCGCCAGGTAAGCCACTCGTGAGCGGTACCCTCGGAAACGAAGAACGTGGTCTTGATGCCGAATTCGTTGAAGGCATCCGCCACACGCTTCGCATTCTCGGGACGCTCTTCGGAGCCGAGGCCGATGAAGATGTGGTTGATGTTCTTGGAGGCATCTTCCTTCGCGGTCTTGAACGCGCCGTTGAACGCCTGGTCGATCGCGCCGTTCACGGAAAGGCCGCTGAAGCTGCCGATCCAGGAGAACTTGTCGAGGTTGGACGTAACGGTGCTCCATGTCTGCATGCCGCCGCGGGAAAGACCGGCCATGGCGCGGTTCTCGCGTCCGGGCAGCGTGCGGAAGTTGGCGTCGATGAACGGAAGGAGCTCGTTGACGAAGATGTCGTTGACATTGCCGCCGCGGCCGCCCTCGCCGGGCTTCTTGAAGTAGGAATTGGTCTTCAGGTCGCCGCAGTCCATGACGATGATCATCGGAACAGCCTTGCCCGCCGCGATCAGGTTGTCCATGATGTAGTTGGTTTTTCCCTGATTGGTCCAGCCGTTTTCATCTTCGCCCCAGCCGTGCAGGAGGAGGAGGACCGGGTAACGCTTTTCCGGATGCGTCTCGTATTCGGCCGGCGTGTAGACGTGGCAGACACGCGGGACGCCGTTGATCTCGGACCAGTAGTCGCAGCGGCGGACCTGGCCGTGCGGGACGTTCTTGTCGAAGTGGTAATAGGCCGCTTCCTTTTCGTCTTCCGGGATTTCGATGCCGGACTGCTCGAAGTTTCCGCCGAAATACGCTTCCGTACCCGGATCGAAGAACGTGTTGCCGTCGACGTTGTAGGAATAATAATGGAATCCGACAACCAGCGGATCGGTCTTGACGGTCCAGCGGCCGTCGGAGGCCTTTTCCATGTTGTAGACTTTGCCTTCCTGCGTGATCGTGACTTTCTGCGCGCCGGGGGCGTTCACTTTGTAGATGGCCTCGCGCGTCTTCGGATTCACCGCGGGATACTGGGAATTGAAGATGGTTGTTTCGGAGGGGACGAATCCTTCCGGAAGCGGTTCCACGCGGCTGCCGCCGCCGAAGCCGCCTGCTCCGAACGGACTGCCGCCATTGCGCTGGCCGCCGCCCTGGCGCTGACCGCCCTGACCTGCCTGGCCCTGCGGACGCTGACCGCCTTGCGGACGCTGACCGCCCTGCCCCATGGCAGGCCGCTGACCACCCTGTCCCGGCCCCTGCTGTGCGGGAGCCTGTGCGATCGCCGTCAGAGCGAACGCGAGTGCGAGGGAACAACCGAGGAAATAACCGAGTTTCATGTTTTGAACTCCTTATCGTTGTTTTGAGCCCGTTCCGAGGTTACCTGACAATCGGAAATCAGCTCGTTATTTGAGACTGTCGACTAATATACATTCAAAAAACGAAACTTCAACCGCAATCAGGAAAAAAGGAAACGAAAAACAGTATCCGCCGGTCTCCACCTGCCGGCGACCGGACCATCCGTCAATCATAACGAATGAAAAAGTATTTTCTTTTTTTGCTGCTTGACTTTTTCCTCCGCGTGATATATATTAGCGAACAAATCAAACATCCGGCCACGGGCATCCGCTGAACGCAGCGGATGTCCGTCCGGAACAAACAGCAACCAGGAGCAGACAATGAAACACCAGATTTGCCGCACCGTGCTTGCGGCTGCGGCTGTGACCGTCGGCATCTTCCTGTCGGCGTGCGGACTTTTCCGCACCCCCGCGGACGACGTGTTCGACAATGCCGAGGACGCCATTGCGACCGACTTGGCCGCAGACAACATCAAAACAGCGCAGATCGAGTACAAATTCGGCGATGGAAAAACCTCCACGGTCCGTTTCCAGGCGCCGGAAAGCGTCCGCATCGACGTGCTGGACGGCGGGAATTCCGCAGTGTTCTGCATGAACGGCGACTCCGGCTGGATGTATCTGGGCGGGGAAGTGATCGACATGACGAAGGACGACCTCAAGGAAATGCACGGCGCCCTGCTTCAGACGATCCCGTTCAGGGTGGATTTCCAGGAAATCTTCACCGATGCCGAGCTCGAGGATGAAACCGAGGACGTCTGCGGCGAGGAATGCAAGGTGATCGAAGCTGTTTTCCGCCTCGAACCGGGCATCAAGGCAAAAATCTGGATCGGTGAGGACACCGACCTGATGCGCCAGTTCGAGATCATCGGAGAGGACGGCGGCGTTTACACGATGCAGTATTTCGACTACGCCACCTTCGACGATGATGTCACGCTCCCGTCGGAGATGTTCCGTTTCACGCCGGAAGGGAGCACCAAGCTGTCTCTGGTCTCGTATGAAACGAACGTCGAGATCCCGGAGAGCATTTTCCGGAAGCCTGAACTGGTCAACATCACGGAAGGAGACAAATGATGAAGCACACCGCACTTTTTGCTGTTCTGGCGGCTCTCCTGTTTGCCGGCACTGCCGTATTTGCCGCGGATTCCGACAAGAAGGTCTCGCGCACCGTCACGCTGAAAAACGGAAAAGTCCTTGAGAACGCGGTCGTCCTCGACAAGAAACCGACCGGTGTCACGCTCGGATACAAGGACGGCGCCGCATTCGTTCCATTTACCGACATGCCGGAAAAATACCAGAAGTATTTCGGCTATAATCCGGAAGAGGCCGCCAAGTACGAACAGAAGATAGAAAACCAGAAAAAGGCCAATCAGAAGGCGGCGGAAAAACAGAAGGCCAAGGAACAGAAGCAGAAGTCCGAGCAGGACAAGCGCAACAGGGAACGCCGGATCGCCCAGCAGGAGCAGACCGTCCGCAAGCTCGAGCTTCAGCTCGAAGAGGCAAAGAAAGAACTTGATACTATGGATAGAACCGTCAGCCAGGACCGCAACGCGCTCGTGTCCACGGTCAGCAGCAATAACGGCACCCGGGTCAGCGTCGACACCCCGTGGGGCGTCAGCCGCGTCAGAACCAGCAACAACAACTCCGCCGTCAGAAACAAGCTCATGAAGGAAGTCGATACCATGAGCGTGAAGCGCGACAACCGGGCGCAGGACGTGATCGACCTGCAGCTGAAGCTCGAATCCGCGCAGAAAACGCTCGAAAAACTCAAGGAGAGCAACGCGTAAGCGTCTCCGGAACGTTCTTTTTCGAACGGAATCAGGCATGTTCGGTCAAACGGCCGGACATGCTTTTTTTTGTATGCACGCCATGCGGGCGAAGAACGGCTCGATCGCACCGTGGCCCGTCTCGTACCGCCTTACCTTGCACGCATCGTCCTGATGCACTGCACCGGAAAGAACGCGGCGGAATATCTTTACCCCGCCTCGCATGCGAGGTCGCCACGCTTCCCGTCTAGCTCGGCTTGACCATGGAAGGAATCCTGCCGAATCGGGCAATCCGCCTTGTTTTTTCCCGGAACAGGTGATATTATATTATCATAATTCATCCATGACATTACACATTAGGAGATTCGATCATGAAATCCCTGTTCCGTCTGTCCCTTCCGATCCTTCTCGCGTGCATGTTCGCCGCGTCATTATCCGCCCAGGACGCCGCACAGAAACAGTCTCCTGAAAAAGCCGCGCCGGAGAAAACGGCCTCGGTGGACAAAAAAGCCGGAGCCGCCGAAAAAGATGCCGCCGACCCGTTCGCGCCGAAGCCGCCGGAGGGCATGGAGCTGGTCTGGGGCGACGAGTTCAACGCAGAAGGGCGTCCCGACCCGAAGAACTGGGCATACGAGACCGGATATGTGAGGAATCACGAGGCGCAGTGGTACCGGCCCGAAAGTGCGGAAGTCAGGGACGGCTGCCTGGTCATCACGGCCGAACACCACAAGGAGCCCCTGCCGAACCCGAATCCGAATCCGTTCGCACGCATGTTCGGCGGGAACGACGGCCCCATCGAATACACCTCCGCCTGCCTCATCACGAAAGGGCTGCATTCGTTCTGCTACGGGCGTATCGAAGCCCGCATCAAAGCGCCCCTGACGGAAGGCTGCTGGCCCGCGTTCTGGACGATGGGCGTGTCCGAGAACTGGCCGTCGTGCGGCGAGACCGACATCTTCGAATATTACAAGGAGCTCGTCCTCGCGAACTGCTACTGGTCCTCGTCGAAAGGCCAGTGGACGCCTGAGGGGCATTCGGTCAAGACCGAGCTCAAGGACTTCCGGAAAGACGACCCGGAATGGGCGGACAAGTTCCATGTGTATGCGATGGACTGGGACGAAAACCATATCGCGTTCTCCGTGGATGGCCGCGTCATGACCGACTTCCCGATCAAGGACCTCAAAAACGCCCGCTACATGTCCGTCGAAAACCCGTTCCACCAGCCGCATTATCTGCTGATGAACCTCGCGCTCGGCGGCGAGTGCGGCGGCGACGTGACCGCGATCAAGTTCCCCGTTCGCATGTACGTCGACTACGTCCGCGTTTACCAGAAAAAGAAGTAACGCTCCGCAAAGGATTCCTCTGCGGAACCCCTGACTCCGAAGTTTCGATGGTTCCGGGTAAAATCGGAACACAGATCGAGCAAATTGCGTTTTTTTTTAAGCCGTTTGTTTTTTCGCCGTTGCCCTTGACAAACATAATGAGCGGAAGTATAGTATAGCAGGAAACCTTCCCACCCCAGCTAAATCGAGGAACACGCCATGAACGAAACGGAAGAAAAACCGACCGCGCCCGCCGGATTCGAAACGCAGAAGAAACCGCGCAAAAAGAGGCGGCTCTGGAAAAAAATCCTCCTCGGGCTCCTCATCATCCATCTGGTGTTCACGGTGATCGACGCTCTGTGGTTGCGCGGCCCCGGCGTGTCAGAGGTGTTTCAGTATCTGGGGAAGACGCAGCTTACGGTCAGCGATCTCCGGTACCGAATCGAACCGGAAACGAACGAACTCGTGGTCACCTGGACCGAATCCTTCGACACCAGTATCCTGCCGATCCCGGTTTACAGTATTCCCGCATGGGCGAAAATCCATGAGAAAACGGAGCATCCCGAGCGGCGCATCCCGCTCGACCCGATGCCGGAGGAAATCGTGCGGTGTTTCGTGGACGTGACGGCCGATCCGGACTCGCCGCCGACGAAAACGATGCCCCCTCTGGCCGGCCCTTTGGGAGACCTCGGTCCGTGGTTTACCGAGGAGCATGCAGTCCTGGTGGAACCGAGTGAATCCCAGGACATGATTTCGTATGAGTTGCCGCCCGATATGGTGTTCCGCCTGACGGTGCGCCCCGAAGACGTTCCCCGGCTGTCCGGCATGTTCATAATGACACCGAGACTTGGCGGACATCCTTCCTTTCTCATCATGATCCCGCAGCCGGGCGAGCAGGACGGGCGGCGCGTCATGTTCCTTTCGCGTAAAGGAGACGGCGGCTATACGCCGTACTACGAAGATCTGTGCGTGAAGTGGCGGCAGGTGTCGCAGGAACCCGACGGCTTCCTGACGGTCTGCTGGAAGATTCTCTGGCTGCCTCTTGCCGCGTTGCCCGACTGGATCTGGGCCGCTTATGGTCTGTTCATACTCTTTATGCTCTTACGGGTCAAATGATAAGGAAAGCCGTTCGATTTTGAAAATACTATAAAAACATAACCACTCCAGGCAACAAGGAGCTAACCATGAAACTCAACAAAACCATCTGTATCGCAGCATTCGCGGCATCGGCCGCAATCCCGGCATTCGCGGAAAATCCGCTCATTTCCGGCGCATTCTCGGCCGACCCGTCCGCCCACGTGTTCAACGGCAGGGTGTACGTTTTCCCGTCGCACGACATCCCCGCGCCCGCGGGATCGCGGAACAAGAAAGGGTTCAACATGCCGGACTACCATGTGTATTCGTCCGAAAACCTGTTCGACTGGACCGACCACGGCGTGATCGTGGATCAGAAGACCGTACCGTGGGTGGACGGCAACAGCTATTCCATGTGGGCGCCCGACTGCAATTACAAAAACGGGAAATACTATTTCTATTTCCCCGCGCGCCAGAAATCAGACGGACGCAACGCGATCGGCGTGGCCATCGCCGACAAGCCCGAAGGCCCGTACGTGCCGCAGGAAAAGCCGATCCCCGGCGTGAACGGCATCGACCCGTGCATCTTCATCGACGACGACGGCACGCCGTACCTGACCTGGCAGGCGCAGGGCAACGTCCTCGTGGTCGCCAGGCTCAAGGACAATATGGTCGAACTGGATTCCGAGGTCGTCACGGTCAATCACAACGTGCCGAGAAACGGGCTGAAGGAAGGTCCGTTCATGTTCAAACGCAACGGAAAATACTACTATTCGTTCCCGTGGTGCGAACGGCAGACGGAATGCATCTGCTACTGCATGGGCGACAGCCCGCTGGGACCGTTCGAGTACAAAGGCAAGATCATGGAGCAGAACACGGACTGCTGGACCAACCATCACTCCGTCGTGGAGTACAAAGGCCAGTGGTATTTCTTCTACCATCACAACGACTACTGCCGCGAACACGATGTGAACCGCTCCATCTGCGCGGAGTATCTGACGTTCAACGAAGACGGGACCATCCAGCCGATCGTGCCGACGCAGCGCGGCGTGGGGATCACGCCGGCGACCAACAGGATCCAGATCGACCGGTATTCCGCCATCGGCGATTCCAATCACGTGTGGGTCGAATACAACCGCACGGAGGACCCGTTCGCCGGATGGAAGACCGTGTTCCGCAACAAGGACAACTACCGCCGTCCGATCTGGATCGAATACGACCGCGTGGACTTCGGGGAAAAGGACCTGTCGAGCGCCATCGTCCACGTGTTCGCGCGCGTCGGCGGCAGCGGGGTCATCGAGTTCCATGCGGACAGCGTGGACGGTGAACTGATCGCGCGGATCCCGATCGAGGCAAAGGACGAATGGCAGGACGCTTCCGCCGCCGTCCTGAAACAGTTGAGAGGCGTACACAATCTCTTCGTCACGATGCCCGACGGCGTCCTGATGCACGTCGACTGGGTGCAGTTCAAATAACCATCCAATAAGATAACAGGATAACGTTCGCCCCCCGAAGCCGTAAAAGCTCCGGGGGCCGTTTGTTTTCCGAATGCGGCCTCTCAGTCGCCGCTCATCTCTCTCAGGATACCTTCGCAGCCGCTTACGATATCGTCCCACGCGGCATCGAAATCGCCCGTGTACCACGGATCGGCGACCTCCTCGCCGGCGCGGCCCGCGTAATCGAGGAGCAGCACGATCTTGTGCTCCGGATCGCCTCCCGTGATCCGCAGAGCGTTGCGGATGTTTCTCTGATCCATGCAGACGATCAGGTCATAATCGTCGTAATCGGCTTTCGTCATCTGCCGAGCACGATGTCCGGTGCAGGCGATCCCGTTTTCCGCGAGTTTTCTGCGGGCGGGCGGATAGACCGGGTTGCCGAGCTCCTCGCGGCTGGTCGCCGCCGACGCGATCTCGAACTGGTTCTCCAGGTGGTTCCTTCGAACCAGGTCTTTCATCACGAATTCCGCCATGGGACTGCGGCAGATGTTTCCGTGGCAAACGAAGAGGATTCTGATTGTGTTAATCATGGTCAAGACCTGCTGAACGTTTTTGAGGAGAAGAAGCTCAGAATCGGGACGAGCGTGTATTTCGGATTGCGGAGACCGGGATGCGTACACGGCACAACGGTCCGCTGGCACGGCTGCCCGTCCGGCAGGAGCGTACTGCTCAACGCCACCTTACCGTCATATTTGGCCGCGACAATGCCAACCGGCGGCAGGAACGGTGGAGGCGGGATGTTCCGGACGTAGGAATCCTCTTCCGGCATCATGTCGGCGAGCGAGGCGTTGATGCCGCGGGCAACTTTGCTTTTTCCGAAGTATGCGAGAACGGAACCTCTATTCGGCGGACCGAGCATGATGATCGCCTCGATGCAGCGGCATTCGGACTCTTCCATCCGCGCCAAAGCTGCCCGAAGCAGGATTCCGCCCATGCTGTGCGTAACAAAGAATACGTCCGACGGTTTTTCCGTGTCCAGGATTCGGCGGTACAACGAAAGGAAGATATCGGCATGCTCCCCGATCTTCCGTTTTGAGGTGGGATAGTCGTAGTTGTATACGGTAAATCCCTCGTCCGCCAACTGGGACGCCAGACGCGCCATCGCGACGGCACGCACGCCCCAGCCGTGAATGAGGAAGACGGCCTTTGTCCTCCGGTTGCACGACGATGGTACCGATTCGAGCTTGTGGAATCGGTATCCATGCTCAAAATAGTTTGTCAGGACATTTGACATGGAGAATCGGCGCGAACCGGGGAAACGGTCATTTCTTCGGCTGCCCGGCGCCGAAGATGCCTTCCTTCGAGAACGGCACGGGATTGATGGTGCCGTCCTCATTGAACGACATCTTATCGACGCAGACCGCGCGGTTGAAGTCGCCGCCGTTGGCTCCGGTGTGGTAGAAGAGATACCATTCGCCGTTGAAGTTCGCCACGCCCGGGTGATTGGAGCCGCAGTTGCCGGAACGCTCCATCAGGATGCCTTTCGCCTCGAAGTGGCCGTCGACCTTGTCGCCGATCGCATAAGCGAGCTTTTCGGGGTTGCCGCAGGCGTAGACCAGATAATACTTGCCGTTGTGCTTGAAGATCCACGGACCTTCCTCGAACGGCATATCCTTCAGATCGATGTCCAGGGTCTTCACCTCGCCGTCCAGCTCGACCATGTTCTTCTTGAGCTTGGCGTAATAGCATTTCCGGTTGCCCCACACGAGCCACGCCTGACCGTCGTCGTCGATCATGACGGTCGGGTCGATGCACGCCCACGAATGGGTCGTGGCGAAACACTGGGCCGGCGTCACGAGCTGCTTGCCGATGGGATCCTTGTACGGCCCTTCAGGCTTGTCGGCGACCGCCACGCCGATCCCGTTGCCGTTGGTGCTGATGTACAGGTAATACTTCCCGTCGCGGGGGATCATCTGCGCGGCGTATGCCGTGTGCGTACCGTCCCATTTGAACTCGTCCACGGAGAGCGGCGTCGGGTATTCCGTCCAGGTCTTCATGTCTTTCGTGGAGAAGAGGCACCAGTCGCGCATCCTGAAATTGCGGTTCAGGCGTCCGTTGGGGGCGGTCTCGTCGTGGCTGGTGATCATCCACAGCGTGTCGCCGATCACGACCGGCGCGGGGTCCGCCGTGAATTTGTGGGAGAACATCGGATTCCCGGTCGGCTTGTATTCTTTCGGCTCGGATGCGGTCTGTGCCGAAGTCTGAGCGGGCGGCTGTCCCGCCGGGGGCGCCGGAATCTGGGCGGCGCAGTGCGCGGCGATCATTATGACGGAAACGGTGCAGAGCACGGAGATGCGGCTTTTTACGTTCATTTTTCGGTCTTTCCCGGGTTGGTGCGATGGTAATAAGGTTGTACCATACTATACCGCCGTAAAAACCAAAAAGCAAACGGAATCGCATCAAAAACAAGGAAAAAGAAATGCAGTTTCCTGAGCGGCGGTCAGGCGGGATGTCCCGTGGGAACGATCCGCCCGAAAAAATCATGGATTATTTTTCTTTTTCCACTTGATTTTTCCCGGCGGCGTGCTATTTTTTACTTTAAGAATTAAATAATCTAAAACCTCCATTTTGGAGAAATTAAATCTATTGAACAAGGTCTTCTGCCGCCATGAAAAAACAAACCAATTCCAGCTCGAAAAAGACGGAACCCGCAAACCCGCTCCTGAACGCCGCAATCATCGCGGCTGTCGCGCTCGCTGTTCTGCCTGCTGCGATCTTCGCGGCCCTCCACTACAACCAATCCCAGGCCGACACCTCGGCGAAAGCCGCCGGAATCGAGGAGACTGCGCCGAAACGCTCTTCTGCCGCGGAACGCCGTGCGCAGCGGCTCGAAGCCCGCAAAGCGAAAAAGGCACAGCCCCAGACGACATACCCCGAGATCTCCATGGAAACGGTCGAACCGTACTACGGCGACTTCGGAATGGATTATGACGCCGATATGGAGTTCGACGGTTTCGGCACGATGCCTCCTGTCTACATGGGCGCCCCCGGCATGATGCCCAATCCTTACATGGGCGCCCCCGGCATGATGCCCGGCCCCAATCGCGGCAATTTCAACGGATTCGGCAGGATGCCGGAAGCAAATACGGGCTTCGACAACGGATTCGGCGGAGGCCGCCGCGGCTTCTGACCCCCCAAGCAAGCATCCTGGATGTCTCCCGCAAACCAGAAGGCATCCTTTTTTTTCGGAAACGCCCGATTCGAGGCGGCAATCACTGGAAGATCGTGAAACGCGCCGGATCGCACCGAAGCCCGTTTGACTTTTTCGCATCCGTGTTGTATATTCAACATGCGATCCCGCAGGCGCAATGTCATAATCTTCCCGCAACCGGCTCAACGGTCTTTTCCCGGTGGATGAGCCTCAAACCAAAGGAGAACAACAACCATGAACGACATCATCAGGGCAATGAAAGAACGCCGGAGCATCCGCAAGTTCAAGCCGGAGATGCCCTCGAAATCCGACATCGATCAGATCATCGAAGCCGGGCTTTACGCCGCCAGCGCGAGGGGAGAACAGTCGGCGATCATCGTCGCGGTGACGAACAAGGAACTGCGCGACCGTATTTCCGCCGACAACTGCAGGATCGGCGGCTGGGAAAACTTCGATCCGTTCTACGGGGCGCCTGTCATCCTGATCGTGCTGGCGAACAAAAACTGGCCGAACCGCGTCTACGACGGCAGCCTGGTCATGGGAAACCTGATGCTGGCCGCGCATTCGCTCGGACTCGGCAGCATCTGGATTCACCGCGCAAAGGAGGAGTTCGAAATGCCCGAATACAAACAGCTCCTGAAAGACCTCGGAATCGAGGGCGAATGGGAGGGCATCGGCCACTGCGCCGTCGGGTTCATGGACTGCGACCTGCCGAAGCCGCCCGAACGCAAACCCGGAAGAGTATTCCGGGCGGAATAGAACCATATTCCGGGGGAAACGTTTCATGAGAAAAACCATCTGTATGCTCGGCGGTATCATGCTCGGCGCGCTGGCCGCCTGTTCGACGGAATCCGCCTCAAGGCCGCCCGATCCGGCTCTTCTTGCGGCGGCCGACGCCGCGGTCGTCACCGCGGACGAACCCGTGCCCGAACGACTTCAGCGGCAGTTCGCCCGGGAACTGCGGATCCTGAACGAAAACAACATGACGCGGGAAACGATTCGGAATGATGAAGGCAGCCTGCGGTACTGTCAGGGCGTCTACAACGAAGACCAGCCGGGCAGACCCGCCATCCTCGTCTTCCTGCACGGCATCGGCGAACGCGGCAGCGAAAACCTCGCCAATATCCGCCTCGCCGTCCCCGAAATCGTGAAGCGGATCAGGGACGCAGGGCAGAAAGTCGTCCTGCTGGCGCCGCAGTGTCCCGCCGACCAGCTCTGGTCAACGCGGCATCGCGGCGGCCCGGAAGCGAGGCTGACCGAGAAGCCCCGGCCGGCGCTCGGCATGGTCCCCGTCCTCATTCAGAAGAAGATTCAGGAGTTCGACGCCGATCCCGACCGCGTGTACATCACCGGCCTCTCCCTGGGCGGCTACGGCACATGGGACCTGATGGAGCGTTACGGGACCGGTCTCTTCGCCGCGGGCGTGACCTGCAGCGGAGGCGGCGACCCGGCCCAGGCCGAAAAGATGAAGGACCTCCCGATCTGGATCTTCCACGGCGAGGCCGACCAGACGCTGCCGGTGATGCTTTCCCGCCGCATGTACGCCGCGCTGAAGGAAGCCGGCAGCGACGTCGCGTTCTACACGGAGTATCCCGGAGTGCCGCACGACTGCTGGACCCGGACCTATCAGAACCCTGAAGTCTGGAACTGGCTGTTCTCGCAGAAGCGCGGCGTCAGGTCCGGCATCCGCCCGGAACAGGGCGAGGTCGTGAACGTCACGCAGGAGGAATTCGACGCGGGCGCGTGAGCTCCGCGGAATGAACGGGATCGAGGGACGGCAAACGGCCGTCCTTTTTTGTTGCGCTTCTGCCTGTTTCCGCAGAGGCGGGAAAGAGAAGCACATGCTGTTCCCATGCGGACCATGTTGCCTGTCGAACTTGTCGGGGTGGCTCCGCACCCCGATATGCCTTGGGCAATCAAACCGCCGGGTAAAAGTCGGCCCCGAAGTCAACGGCGGTTCCGGGGACGGATTGCGTCCGGAAGCTGTTTCAGTTTACGGATTCTGTCTGCCGGGCGCTGACCGCGTGAAAAAGAACCGCCCCCGGTTGAGGCCGGAGGCGGTTCCGAATGATACGTTGTCAGCTCTGAGCTGGATCAGTTGTTCGCAGTGAGCTTCTGCTGGAGTTCACGCAGTTTCGCGCGGTATCCGGCAGGATCGGTCTGGCGGAGCTGCTGAGCAGCCTTGTATTCTTCCGGGAACTTTTCCTGGATCTGGCTGACAGTATCGACGCTGGCGCCGCCGCCACCGCCCATGCCGCCGCCGAAGCCGCCCATGCCGCCGCCGAAGCCGCCCTGACCGCCCTGGCCCTGACCCTGACGACGCTGACGCTGACCGCCCTGGCCCTGACCCTGACCGGCAGGACGCTGGCCGCCCT
>JAGCTY010000088.1 GCA_017963105.1 Lentisphaeria bacterium | reverse complement strand
GAGATCACCGAGGGCTACGGCTGCACCGAACTCTCGCCCGTCGTCTACATCAACGTCGCGAACTCCCGCATGGAGCTCGGCGTCCAGGTCGCCAAACAGGGCAGCATCGGCGCACCGCTCCCCGGCATCTGCGCCAAGATCGTCGATCCCTCCACGTTCGAGCTCATGCCGGAAAACACCGACGGCCTCATGATCGTGAAGGGCGCAATCGTGATGAAGGGCTACCTCGGCGAACCCGGCAAGACCGCCGAGGTCATCCGCGACGGCTGGTACGTGACCGGCGACATCGCGCACATGAACCGCAACGGCTTCATCACCATCACGGGCCGCCTCTCGCGCTTCTCCAAGATCGCCGGCGAAATGGTCCCCCACGAACTCGTCGAACGCGAGATCAACAACATCCTCCAGCCGGAGGAACGCCTCATTGCCGTCTGCGGAGCCGCCGACGCCAAGCACGGCGAAAAGCTCATCGTCTTCTACACCGACGCGCGCCGCCTGGCCCCCGAAGAGCTCATCCGCCAGCTGAAGGACCGCCAGATCCCGAACCTCTGGATCCCGAAGGCGGAAAACTTCATCCTCGTGGATTCCCTCCCCATGCTCGGAAACGGCAAGCTCGACCTCGCCGCGCTCGTGGAACTCGCAAAAAAGTACGGTGATGAGGCGTAGGAGGACAAGTCCTCCACTGCGGCATGTTGAGGTGAAGGATCGCCAGAACAGGTACAAACAAAAGGAAAGATCGAACGGAGAACCATCATGGCTTACATTCATGCCGTCCAATACTATGAAACGGACAAGATGAGCATCACGCATCACTCCAACTACATCAGATGGATGGAGGAAGCGAGGATCGCCTTTCTTTCGGAGATCGGCTGGGATTTCCCGAAGATGGAGGAAATGGGAATCGTTTCCCCGGTCCTGAACGTGACCTGCGATTACAAAAAGTCCACGACCTTTTCGGAAAAAATCACGATTCACGTTTCCGTCGTACGCTTCACAGGCGTGAAACTCCAGCTGGGGTATGTGATGGAAAACGAGGCGGGCAATGTCGTCTGCCGCGCATCCTCCGTTCATGCCTTCATGAATGAAAAAGGCAGACCGGTCAGGATGAAGCAGGAATACCCCGGTTTTTACCATACGTTGACGGAACTGGCGGATAAGGCCGCGGAGAATCGATAGTCCAGTCCGGCTTATCCCTGCCCGGCGCGTTTCTTTCCGCGATGAAGGATACGTCCCAGCACCACGGCGGCCTCGTCGATGCGGAGCATCCAGCAGAGCGCCAGCAGGCATCCCCCATAGACGAATCCCGCCGCGACCACCGGAATCGCCACGTTCAGCGTCGTGATCTCGACGTTCCAGTGCGGCAGCGTGAATTCCAGGTTGCGCGGGATCACGCGGAAGATCAGGATCGCCGGGACCAGCGGCAGGCCGCACGCGGGGATCAGCCGCAGCAGGTACAGCCCCAGCGCGCGGAAGTCGATCTTATGGTCCGGCAGCTGCCGGTTGTAGATCGTCAGCAGCAGCGTGTTGTTCAGCAGGGACGACACGATTGTGGCGAGCGCGATCCCGCCCTGTTTCAGCGGGACCATCAGCGCAAAGTTCAGGATGATGTTCAGCGAGATGCAAATCAGCGACACCTTCAGCGGCGTCACCATGTCCCGGCGGCTCGTGAACGCCACGGAGGAAATCTTGAACACCGAGAACAGCGGGATCCCCGCCGAGTACATCAGGAACGCGTACGCGGTCTCGTGCACCGCCGTCTCGTCGAAATTGCCGTAGTGGTAGAAGATGCGGATGATCTCCTCCGGGAAGCACACCAGGAACGCCATGAACGGCACGGACACGAACAGCAGGATCCGGATCGTTTTCGTCAGCATCGCCGTCAGATCGTCGTATTTTCCCGCGGCGGCGAACCGCGACATCTCCGTGTTTGCGACCGTGGCGAACGACACCGCGAAGATGCCGACCGGCAGATACACCAGGCGGTCGCTGAAATGGATGGACGACGTGGCGTAGTCTCCGATCAGCATGGCCACCCAGCGGTCGCAAAGCAGGCTCACCTGGAGCGCGCTGGCGCCGAGCAGACCGGGCAGGACCAGTTTCCAGATCGACAGCAGCGTCTCGCGGTCCCGCAGAATCGCCCGCGAAATCCGCACCATCATGCCGCGTCTCCACAGGATCAGGAAGATCAAGGCCATTTCCAGCACGCCCGCCACGAGCACGGCCAGTCCGAACGCCGTCAGCTGGGGCATCCCGTTGTAATGCCGGCAGACCAGCGCGAGGGCGAGGATCAGCACCACGTTCTGCACGATCGCGGTCAGCGACGGCAGAAAGAATTCGCGCAGCACGTTCGCATACGCCGTCGCCGCCCCCACGATGCAGATGAACACCATGTACGGGGTCAGGATCGGGAAAAGCTCGAACGCGGTCTTCCAGCGGCCCGGCTCCAGCGCGAGGGAAATCAGCCATGACGGCACACCGAGCACAACGGCCAGCGCGCACAGCAGCAGCGTCAGCCAGAGCAGGATGGTCGAGAACCGGTCGCGGGCGCGTTCCGCCCCTTCGGTTTCCAGCGACAGCGATATGATCGGCACGATCGCTTTGCCGAGCTCGCCTTCGCCCAGGATGCGCCGGAAGAGGTTGGCCCCGGTGATCGCGAGCGTCCAGCCGGACATCAGCGCGCCGCCGCCGATGACCGCAGCGGTCAGCGATTCGCGGAAAAGTCCGAGAATACGGCTGATCAGGGTGGATGCGGCCAGGTTGCGCGAACTGCTGAAGAAACGGTTTTTCGGGGCTGTCTGTTCTTCTTCTGCCATGATGCGGCGGCCGGAGGGAAAGAATAGCGGTTGACGGTTACTTGTTGAACAGGACGTACACGCAGTCGCCGTCCTTCACGATGTAGTCCTTGCCCTCGGTGCGGAGCTTGCCGGCGGTCTTCGCGGCGTTCCATCCGCCGTGCGCCACCAGTTCGTCGTAGGAGACGACCTCCATGCGGATGAACCCGTGCTGCATATCGGTATGGATCTTTCCGGCGGCTTCGGGCGCTGCGGTGCCGTTGACGATGGTCCAGGCGCGCGTTTCGTCCCTGCCGGTAGTGAAGAACGTACAGTAGTCGAGCAGTTTGTATCCGGTACGGATCACGCGCTGAAGGCCGCTTTCCGTCGCGCCGATATCGTCCAGGAACGCCTTGGCGTCGTCGGGTTCGAGCGCGGCCAGCTCCTCCTCGAACTTCGCGCACACCGGGACGACTTCCATGCCGTGTCCGGCGGCGTAGTCGATCAGGGCCTTCGAGGCGTCGTCTTTGCCGAACGAACGGAACCCCTCCTCGTCGACGTTTGCGCAGACGAACGCGGGCATGGTGGTGAGCAGCTGGAGCGACGCCATCACGCGGCAGGTCTCCGGATCGTCCTTGTTCCACCGCGGGATCCGGCCCTCCTCGAGGTCGGCGATGCAGGTCTGCGACAGCTCGTATTCCGCCTTGATCTCCGGATCGCCGGTGCGCAGCAGCTTCTTGCACTTGTCGAACCTGCGCTGGAGGAACTCCAGGTCGGCGAGCATGAGTTCGGTCAGGATCAGCTCCAGGTCGCGCGCAGGGTCGATGGAGCCGCCCACGTGCACCACGTCGCCGTCATGGAAGAGGCGCACCACATGCGCCACGGCGTCGACGTTGCGGATATGGCCGAGGAACTGGTTGCCGAGACCTTCGCCCTTGCTGGCACCCTGGACAAGCCCGGCGATGTCGATGAACTTCAGCGACGTCGGCACGATGCGCGCGGATTTCTCAATGTCGGCGAGCACGCCGAGACGGGCGTCCGGCACCGCCACGATGCCCGTGTTCGGTTCGATGGTGCAGAACGGGAAATTGGCGGCCGCGGCGCCGCCGTTGGTCAAAGCGTTGAAAAGCGTGGATTTCCCGACGTTGGGAAGACCGACAAAACCGCAGGCAAACCCCATGGTGTAAAACTCCGAGTCAGATAATGAATGTTGTTGGAATAAATGGTGGTAATAACGTACCACGGGGTGGCGTGTTTTTCAATCGAAAACCGGGTTTTTTCGTCTGTTTTCCAAAAAAACGCGACTTTTTACTGTTTCGGACTTTTTTTTTCCCGAAAAAGTGATATATTGTTAGAACGTTTTTTACTTTCGGCATTACTCTAATTCAATATATAAACCGAAAAACCGTCAAGGAGCAAGCTTTGAACATCCTGCTTACCGGTATCACGGGTCTGGTCGGGGCGTCCGTCGTCACGGCGCTGCTTCGCAATCATCCCGACTTCAAGATCGTTGCCATCTGCCGTGGCAACTCCGCTCAAACCGCACAGGAGCGCACGGAGCTCACCATGCGCGCCCAGTGTGAATTCGACGGCGATCCCGCCTCCTACGACTCCATCATCTCCCGCATTACCGTCATCTCCGGCGACGTGACCAGGCTCCCGTTCGACGAGATCGCGAAATACGGTCCCTACGACGTGATGTTCCACTGCGCCGCCGACGTCAACCTCGGCAAGGATCCCGAAGGCAAGACCTACGCGACCAACATGAACGGCACGCTGAACGCCGTCGAGGCCGTCAAGCGCTTCGGCATCCCGCGGTTCCAATATGTCAGCACCGCCTACGTCGCGGGCACCTTCGCGGGGCGCGTCATGGAAGACACCATGCCCGCCACCGGCTGGATCAACTCCTACGAGCGCAGCAAGTTCGACGCGGAAAAATACGTCCGCGAGAACGTCGGCGTCCCGTACACCATCTATCGTCCCTCCATCATCGTCGGACGCCGTTCCGACGGCGTGATCCGCAAACCGCTCGCGTTCTACCGCATCCTGGAATTCCTCGGCCGCATCAAGAGCAACCGCGCCTTCAAGGCCGGCCTCCCCGCGAACGCCCAGATGGAAGTGAACATCCGCATCGCCAGCGCGACGTCCGACAAGATCTATTTCGTCCCGATCGACTACGTGCAGGAATCCATGTCCAGGCTCTTCATGGTCCCGGAGAAGAACCGCACCTACCACATCACCGGCGACAGCCCCGTCTCCACCGAGATGATCGGCGTCGCCTGCCGCGACATCCTGAAGGTCACCGGCCTCCGCACCGTCGACAAAAACGACGATCCGTCCAAGGACGAGAAGCTCGTCATGCGAATGATCGAGGACCTCATCCCGTACTTCTCCACGCAGATCACGTTCGACAACTCGAACGTCCGCGCCGACCTCGGCGACGAGATCCTGAACTGGAAGCTCGACGTCCCGTTCCTCCGCCGCATGGCCTACTCCTACTACAAGCAGGAAATCCCCGGCATCGTCGAAGGCATGGACTTCCCGAAGGATTAAGCTTCGGCCAATCCGTTTTCTCCGCGCGGACCGGGTTTCCGGTTCGCGCTTTTTTCTTGTCATGCCGAACTTCTTTGACAGAATCTCCCCCGCCCGCAGAAAACTCCTCCTGCTCGGCATCATCTACCTCGGCTACATCAGCCTCGGACTCCCGGACAAGATTCTCGACGCCGCCTGGATCCCCATGAGCGAGACGTTCTCCGTCCCTCTGCGATACGGCGGATTCATCGCGACCGTGCTCGCGCTCTGCTCCTCGGTCTCCGCCTCGGCCAGCGGGCTGATCCTGCGGAAGCTCGGAACGGGGCGTCTGCTGGCGGTCTGCGGCGCGGTCACCGGACTGTCGCTGGTCGGATGCGGATTCTCGCCCGTGTTCGCCGTGCTCCTCGCTTGCGCCATTCCGCTCGGATTCGGACAGGGCGCGATCGACACCGGCATGAACTTCTACGTCTCGAAGCATTATTCCAGCCGCGACATGAGCTGGCTGCACTGCTGCTGGGGCGTCGGGGCCACCCTCGGGCCGCTGATCGCCTCGGTCTTCCTCCAGTCCACCGGATCGTGGAGGAGCGCGTATTTCGCGATCGGGACAACGCAAATCCTGCTCGCCGTCTTCTTCTGCTCCACCATCGGCCTGTGGGACCGCGCACGCCGGGACGAGGAGGCGGAGAACCGCGAGGCTGCGGCGGCATCGTCCATAGACAAGCTGGAGGGAAAATGCCGCTTTTCGCTCGATTTCTGGCTCTGTGTCCTGATCTTCTTCCTGTACTGCGGCATCGAGGCCGGGGCCGGGCTCTGGGGCTGCGCCTTCCTGACCCGGGCGCGCGGCATGGACTTGCACGCCGCGCAATACGTCGTGACCGCCTACTGGGGCATGTTGACCGCCGGGCGTTTCCTGCTCGGATTCACGGCGGACAGGCTCGGCAACCGCCTGCTCTCCACATTGTCCGGCGCGGGAATCCTGCTAGCCTCGGCGCTCCTGCTGGTCCCGACGGGCGGATTCCTCCCGTCCGCCGCGCTTCTGCTGGTCGGATTCGCGCTCGCGCCGATCTACCCGTGCCTGATGCACGAGGCCACACGCCGCGGGTTCAACGACGCCACGGCGGCGGCCCTGACCGGAATGCAGGGGGCGGCCAGCATGGTCGGCATCATGATCGTCCCGCCGCTGATCGGCTATGCGGGCGACCTGATCTCCATGGAGGCACTGCCCGTTTTCGTAGCGGTCCAGGCGCTGATCATGTTCGCGGCCCTGCTGAAAACCGGCTATCGGTCGTCTCCCCCGCCCCGGAATGATTGAGTCCGGCCCGCCTGTTTTTTTCCCTGCTTTTTGCACATCGGCCCGGATTCCCGATTGAAAAAAAGGCGATTTGATGCTATTGTATTTGAGTATGCCGTATTACTCCGGCATACGCTCTCCGTGAACAGCAACACAGCATCGGGCCGAAACAGATTCGGGCTTCCTTACCGAGGTTGAACAAAGAATGAACATCATCAGAACCGAACTCCCCGGCGTGCTCATCATCGAACCGAAAGTCTTCGGCGACGCCCGCGGGTATTTCTTCGAATCCTGGAACCAGGCGGCTTATGAGGCTGCCGGCATCACGAACAAATGGATCCAGGACAATGAATCGAAATCGTGCTTCGGCGTGCTCCGCGGACTGCATTATCAGGCCGCGCCGTACACGCAGGCGAAGATCGTGCGCGCTTTCATGGGGACCGTGCTGGATGTGGTGGTCGACATCCGAAAAGGTTCGCCGACCTGCGGCAGACATATCGCGGTGGAGCTTTCCGGCGAAAACAAGCGCCAGCTGTACATCCCGCGCGGGTTCGCGCACGGATTCGCCGTGCTCAGCGACCAGGCCGTCTTCGCCTACAAGTGCGACAACGTCTACATGCCGTCCGCCGAACGCGGCATCATTTTCGACGACCCGGACCTCGGCATCGACTGGCGCATCGCCCCCGAAAAGATTCTTCTCTCCGACAAGGACAAAAAACACACCTCGTTTGCCGGAATCGAACCGTGGGAGGAAGCATGATGAAGCTCCTCATCACCGGCGGCAAAGGGATGCTCGGCCGCACGCTTCAGAATGAATTCAGGGACTGCACGATCGTGATCGCCGACCTGCCCGAGGCCGACATCACGGACGCCGCCGGTTTCGACAGGTTTTTGTCGGAGCACAAACCCGACGCCGTGATTCACTGCGCCGCCATGACCGCGGTCGACAAATGCGAGAGCGATATCGAGTTCGCGTACAAACTGAACGCATTCGGCACCGCGAACGTCGCCGCCGCCTGCCACCGGCACGGCGTCCGGCTGATCGCCATCTCCACGGACTACGTCTTCGACGGAGATTCCGACCGCCCGTACAACGAATTTGACCGGGCGACCGGCGGCAACACCATTTACGGGAAAAGCAAGTTCGCGGGCGAGGAAGCGGTGCGGACGCACTGCCCGAATCACGTGATCTGCCGCATTTCATGGCTCTACGGACACGGCGGACCGAGCTTCGTCCACACGATGATGTCGCTGGCCGACGGCACGCGCCCGATGCTGAAGGTCGTGGCGAACCAGCACGGCAATCCGACTTCGACGACCGCCGTGGCGCGCCGGCTCCGCGACATCCTGGCGAAACCGGAGCTCGTCGGCACGTTCCACCTCACCTGCGAGGGCGAGGCCACCTGGTTCGATTTCGCACAGGAGATTTTCCGTCTCGCCGGAAAGACGCAGGCGGTCTCCCCCTGCACCACCGACGAGTTTCCCCGCCCTGCCCCGCGTCCGAAGAATTCCCGCCTCGACAAGATGATGCTCCGCCTCGCCGGACTCCCCCCGATGCCCGACTGGCGCGATGCCCTCGCCGAGTTCATGAAGAGCGAGTTCCCGGGGTAAAAGAAGAAAGAAAGATTCCCTTGCGGCACAGGACGGACGGTTCCTCACGAAGGCGTCCGTCCTGCAGTCATTTTGTACTCGCGTGCGCCCGTTTCAGGGGCGTTTCGCGGTCGAGGCCGGGTCCGGCTCGGTCAGGGAGTTGTCGACCGCGCGGACGGAGCACCCGGAATCGTTCCACACGAGGTACGCGTAATTGCTGTCCACGGTGAAACTCTTTTTGGCGTTTTCCTTGATGGAGGTATTCCCCGCGACCGATTCGGCATCCAGCACGACCGTGAACGTGACCGGGACGTCCCCCTTCGCGCCGTTTTCCGCGGTCGTCTCCACGGAATCGAACAGCGTGAGGATGGTGTAGCGGCCATCCGTAACGATGCCGGTGATGGTGCCGGAGAACGTGAGGTTGGTGTTCGACGGGATGGCCTTCGCGCGGATGCAGTCCGCGATCTTGCTGTTCGTCTTCCAGCGGCGCGCCGAGGACGACCGAGAGCGGTTCGAGGTGGTGCCGAACGGGGAGACCGTGGCGGTGCTCCGGCCCGCGGCGGGCGCGGCGGAACCCGACTTTCTTCCGGATTCGGACGAAGTGGCGATGTCGAAAATGCCCCTGCCGCCGGACTGGTTCGCGGACGTCCTGCCGGAATTCGACGAGGAGGACTTCAGCAGGTCGGCGCGCGAGGATTTCCCGTCGCTCTGCCCCCGGGTCTGGGCAACGAGGACACAGCTGGCCAGCAGGCAGAAGAAAGCAGTTAATGCGATGCGTATCCTCATGATGTCCGTTCCTTTCCAAGTTGAATTGCCGACCGTACGGTTTTTGTTCATAACTATAAAAATATCACGCGAAACGCGGAAAAGCAAGCCGTTTTTCCGAAAAAACTTGAATTCCCGGAAAAAACGTGTAGATTATGTGGTCGATGTTTCCCGCGGGTGTCCGCTCAGAACAGAGATTTTCCCGCCGGACCGGACATTAATCCGTTTTTTTCAGTCTTTTCAGGGAGTTTTCATAGTATGCCGATGTTTGACATTATCTGCAATCTCGGGCTTGCCGCCCTCGGGGTGGCGCTGCTGTATTACGGGGCGGAGTTCCTGGTCAGGGGCGGCGTCTCGCTGGCGCTGAAGGCGCGCGTCTCCCGCCTCGTGATCGGGCTGACCCTCGCGGCGTTCGCCACCAGCTCGCCGGAACTGGTCGTGAGCATCGACT
Organism: Lentisphaeria bacterium; assembly: GCA_017963105.1. Taxonomy (GTDB): domain Bacteria; phylum Verrucomicrobiota; class Lentisphaeria; order Victivallales; family UBA1829; genus UBA1732. The sequence continues at coordinate 3,727 of JAGCTY010000088.1, read as the reverse complement.
CGGCGCTGCGCGGATCGGCGGACATCAGCCTCGGCAACATCATCGGGTCGAACATCTGCAACGTGGCGCTGATCCTCGGCCTGTGCGCCATCCTGCGCCCGATGCCGTTCCACGCGAATCTGAAGCGGTTCGACCTGCCGGTGATGATGTTCGCCATGCTCGCGCTGACCGGGTTCTATTTCCTGAGCCACGGCATCAACCGCTGGGAAGGCGCGTTTTTCTGCCTGTGCATCCTGACCTACACCACGCTGAACGTGATCCTATCGAAGAAACAGGAGGCGAAGAAGGCGGCCGGAAGCGGGGAAAATGCGGCGGACGGCGAGGCGGAATCCGGGCTTGATCCTGAAATCGCGGAAAGCATGGAGAAGCCGCTCGGCGTGCCGCTGGCGATTCTCGCGGTCGCGGGGGGCATCGTCATGCTCGTGCTCGGTGCGAAGGCGTTCCTGGCCTCCGCCGTGGCGTTCGCGGACGCGTTCGGCATCAGCAAGGCCGTGACCGGGCTCACGATCGTGGCGGTCGGGACCAGCCTGCCGGAACTCGCCACGTCGTTCGTGGCGGCGCTGAAGGGCGAAAACGACATCGCAATCGGCAATATCGTGGGCTCGAACATCTTCAACGTCTTCTGCATCCTCGGCATCGTGCCGGTAATCTCGCCGCTGGCGGGACAGAGCATCCGCGGACTGGATTTCGCGGTCATGCTCGGTGTCTCCGGCGCGCTGTTCCTCTTCGGGATGTTCGGAAAGCGCCTCAACCGTGTTCAGGGCGCGCTGCTGCTGGCGGCGTACGTCGCATACACCGCGTACCTGGTGATGCACCACGCCTGACGGCGGAAAAAGCGCAAAAAACTACTTCGCCGGGGTCGGTTCTTTATCCGGCGGGGGGAGCGGCTTTACTGTCCGCGTCTCCCACATTTCAAGCAGTTTGTCCCGGTGCGCGGAAAGCCACTTGTCGAGCGTGTCCTGCTTTTCCTGAGGTAATGACCACTTCCACACGAAAACGGATTTCCCCGTCTGAATGTCAATGTCTTTTTTACTTTCTCCGCATGTTACCTCGATCTTTGCGTTCCCGCGCTCCTTGCCGTAGGGGTGCATTTTCACGGTCATCCCCTGAAACTGCACGATCAGATCGGTGCGGATCGTTTCCGAAGACGCGTTCGGCGGATAGACGAGTTTGCCCTTGCTGAACTGGTTGTAGTAATACTCGATCGGTTTGAAGTCCCCGGGCGTCAGCAGGCATGCCTGTTTCAATTCCGCTTCGGTCGGCAGCAGGGTCGTTTTGCCGGTCGCGTATTCCAGATAGCCGAATGTCCCGTCCTCTTTCCGGAAAACCGCGAAGTCTTCCAGCAGATGAAGATGCGTAATCCTCCCCCCGACATCGATATCTTTCATGGATTTCGAGCCCGCCGCAATATCGCCGCCGGTATGCTCTTCCAGATATCCTTCTCTCAACTGGTCGATCGTCGTGATCTGGTACGGGTATTTCAGCGGGAGACGGTACCAGTCCCGGTAGCCTGTGTAGGTATAAAACGGATGCATGGGCGGCGGCTTCGGCGAACTGCTTCCGCTCAGTTTTCCTTTTACACGTCCACAGCCCGCGAGGAGCACGACCAGACACAGAAGGACAAAGAGCTGTGACCTTTTCATGGTTTCACCTCCGGGTTTCAGTGGGTATTACAGTATTCGGAAGATTATATTGTCGGATGCCGGCCCTGTGCGACAGAGTCGGAAACAGAGGCAAGCTCAAACGGTGGTTTGACCTCATCCCCGTTTTTCCAAAGTTCCTCCGCTTCCAGGTCAAGATCGTCGTTCCAGCTGATTCCGTATCCGCCCGGATCGATGCGGACCTGAGCGAAGATTTCAGGATTCCGCACAAGGTCTCCAAAAACGGAATTGATCGCCGTCAGCTTGGAAACATCATAGATGACCTCCCTGCCGTCCATGAACTCCGCCCAGAGCCTGCAGCCGGGCAATGCTTTGATTTGATTCAGTTTGTGAAACATATCCGCCTCTCCTTATTCCAGCGGGGGAAGCTGCCGGAATGACTGGGTTTCCCACATCTGAAGCAATTCGTCGCGATGAGCGAGCGTCCATTCCTCGATCATGGAACGCGCTTTCTGAGGTAAATCCCCTTCAAGCATCTTTCCTGTCTGAACATCTATGACGCCTGCGCATTCTCCATAGATCACGTGAATATGGGGATTCCGTGTTCCTTGCCCTGCAGATACATTTTGACAATCATTCCATAAAAACGTGCAATGACAGGCATTTTTTATACTCCTTTTCCATGATGTTTTGAGTTAATATAACTCTATGTCTAACAGATTGCAAGGAAGAAAAAGCATTTTTCAAAAAAAGATAACGTTTGAATACAATGCGCTCAGAAGATCACGTCGTCGGCGAGGATCAGGAAGACGATCATCGCGGCGAGCTCGGCAGTCTCGCAGACGGCTCCGGCGAACTGCGGCGGGGGCGCGGAATGCAGTTTCTTCGCGGCTTCGGTGTTCCAGTACAGCGCGGAGAGGAATCCGGCCGCCAGGAACGTCATGGCATCCTGGATCCCGAGGCTGACGACCGCGACAAGCGGGGAGACGCCGGAACCGCCGCCGCTCCGGGCATGGAACCCGGACATCGTGAGCTTCATCGTGCGGAAGGAGAAGAAGTCGCCGCCGTACGTCCGGATCACCCCCAGCGCAAACGCGAGCAGGATCACGGCAAGCAACAGCCAGAAGAGCTTCACCGCCACGCCGGTTTCGGGGCGTTCCCTGCCGGAGCCGGACGGATAGGCGAACAGCATCGCGATCCGCCCGAAGAACGGCACGAACAGGAACATGAGCGCGAGCATCATGTTGTCGCCGAAAAGCGCGGTCCGCATGAAGATCAGGTACAACAGCAGCATTTTCAGGGCGATCAGCACGGGCGTGCACGGGGAGGAACCGGGCTGGGAAGCACGAGCGAGGCGTTCCTCGGGGGAGACGCCCGTCCCCGCGAGCATCCGGCAGGCGGCGTCGAACGCGTGGAGATTATCGAAACGCGTGAGCCATTCCAGCAGGAAAAGGTAGATGCCGGAGGCAAACAGGATCAGCCCCTGCAGGCCGCGGAAATTCGCGCTGATGAACAGCGTCGGGACAGCGGCGATCACCCCGATCAGGAGCCCGGCGAACGGCTGGAGCGCCAGCGCGCGGGAGTACAACGCGGACTCATCGGGCTTCACGGGGCCGCGGAAGCGCGTGCCGAAACGGAGCGCCGCATAAAGGACTTGCAGGAATCGGGGCATCGGTTGTCTTGCCTGTTGAATGTTGAAAAACCGCCGGACGTGGGAACGGAGCCGCGTCCGGCGGAAGGAATCAAATTGGTTGAACGATCACTTCATCAGGTCGAGCTGAACCACGTCGCCGGGGCGGGTCTGGACGTCGGCCCAGATCTTGCGTCCGGGATAGATCGCCGTGTGGATGCCGGTGTGGACGTTCTCGCCGATGATGGAGCCGAATTTGCGGCGGCCGGTGTCGATGAGGCAGCCCTGGACCATGGACCGGTGGTTCTTGCCGTCGTGGCGGAAGTTCGAGGTGATGGTGCCCGCGCCGAAGTTCACGTTCTGGCAGACGATGGAGTCGCCGATGTAGGAGAGGTGTCCGGCGGCGACGTGCGTCATGAGGATGGAGTTCTTGATCTCGACGGCCTGTCCGATGTGGCATTTGTCGGAGATGAAGTTATAACCGCGCAGATAGCAG
>JAGCTY010000087.1 GCA_017963105.1 Lentisphaeria bacterium | reverse complement strand
TGTGATTTCCTTTCATCTCAGTCGTCGGTAAGAACCACCGTGAAGTGGCTCATGCGTTTGCGGATTCTGCCCGCCATGCCGCGTGCCTTCGGACGGAACCGCTTCAGCATCGGACCGGGGTCCGCGACTGCGGTTTTGACCATCAGCGACGCTTCGTTCATTCCGCTTTCGGCTGCGGCCGCCCTGGCGCATTTGAGCGTCTTGGCGAACAGCTTGGCGGCTTTTCTCGGGGAAATTTCCGCGATCGCAAGCGCCTCGGCGTAGGGCTTTCCCTGGATGACCCGGGAGAAATCCATACCCTTGGACGGAGCGATGCGGACATACCTTGTTACTGCCCGAACTTCCATGTTGTTCTCGCTTTGTTGTTATGGTTTTGGGTTGAAGATAGTGCGAACTGTATGTATTTGAGCATCCCGGACCAGGAGGCACAATGCGCCGCCCGACCCGGAACTGGGTTTCCAATGGAGCCGCCGTCCGCCGCGTCTGATACCGGGCATTTTCAGCTGGGCTGAGTGTCCCCGGGCAAGGATCGCATAGAACAGCGAATTGGGCTGCCGCCGCCTTTTTCGCGGCAAACAGAGTTAATACTATACATTCTCATTCCATCTTTTTCCAGTCCGTTTCCAAAAAAAATGCACTTTTTTTTCGATTTTTTTCGGTCCGGGATGAAAAATACGGAAAAATGCAATATATATATTATTTACCCTCCGATGATCCGCCCCCGCGGAAGAGCCGGTCGACCGCTTTGACAAAGCGCATCGTCCGCGTCATCCGCGGCGTGATCGCGCCTTTCGGGCAGTGTTCCTGGCAGCAGAAACACCGGATGCAATGCGGAAGGTCGAAGGCGGGTCTGCCGCCGGAAAGCTTCAGGGATTTCGGCGGGCACATCTTCACGCAGACGCCGCAGCCGATGCATTTTGACGGGTCAAGTTTCGGATTCACGACCATCAGCTTGTAAAGCGGCTTCTGCATCCATTTCGGGATGCCGACGCCGAGATGCATCTGCGCCATGTCCATGACGGGACGGTCCGGGAGCGCCAGCGGCTCGCAGACGGGCAGCGGGTCGGGATTGTCGACCGTTTCCGGCGCGGGGAAAAGCCCGCGCGCCTTCGCGCGCTTGATGATGTGCAAAGTGTCGGGATCGACGCCGAGGACCCGCGCCGCGACGGCGTCCAGCGCCAGCGCGTCCGTGCCGCCCGCGATGAAATGCCGGTCCGTCGGCGTCCCCGCACCGGGGCCGTTGCCCTCCATGCAGGTAACGGCGTCGAGCAGATTGAACGCAGGCCGGACGACGAGATAAAGATCTAGGAGCATGTCGGCAAATTTGTCGTAGTCGCGCCCGACGGCGAGATGCCAGGCCAGCCGGTCGCCGCCGTTGACGAGCCCGAAAAGATTCTTGACGCAGAACGTCAGGGTCATCATGCCGTGCGTCTTGGCTTTGGCGAGGTCGGCGACGAAATCGTATTCGCGGAACTCGTCGGCGATCTCAAGATTGCGGAAGCAGACGGCGTCGAGCGGAGGCTGTTTGCGGTAGTTCGTGAAATTGGCGGACGCGACGCCGAGCGCCTTCAGTTCGTCGGCGATCCCCATGGCGCGGAGCACCTGCGGCGCGGTCTGCACGGCGGGATTCTCCAGGATGGCGACGCGCGACGCCCCGGCGTCCAGGAAGACTTTCGCCGTCTCGACGATGAACCGCGGATGCACGGCCTGCGGGTCATTTTCCCTGCGCCATGCCAGCAGATTGGGTTTCAGCATCACGGATTTGCCGGAGACGCCGCCCGCCGCTTCGATCTGGGGTTGCAGGACGTGTTCGAGCGCCAGGCGCAGAGCCTGCATCGAGTAGTCGGCGCAGGAGGCGAACGCCAGCCGGATCCTCTTCTGTTCGGGCGTCACTTGCTCTTCAGCCATCGGATCAGCTCCGTCACATCGGCGATGAGGTCGGGATTCCGCGTGCATTCCGGCTTGTGGCCGGGGATGAACGCAGCAATGCGGCCGCCCCACGGCGTTGAGGCGAGGTAAGCCTGCGGATAAGTGCGTCCGTTCACGACCGTCTCCATCAGGACCGTGACCGGGGAGACCTGTTCCAGATCGATATAGACCTCGTCCGTCGGGAGTTCGATACGGCGCAGGCGCGAGGCGAGCGGGTGTCGCACCTTTGCGACCTCGACCGTGCAGGGGACGACGGGATGCGTGGAGGGCACGACGCCGTCCGGGTCTTCGGGACGGACCCAGCGGAGCCCGACCATGCCTCGCCACCAGTCCCAGCCCCAGAAGGCCGCGCTGGAACCGTGGAGGAGCAGCAGATCTCCGCCGCGTTCACAGTAGGATCGGACGGCTTTCTCCGCGCCGGAACCCGGCATCGGCTGGCCGCAGGTACCCGCGATCATGTGGAGCGCAAGCAGGCCGCAATCCTTCACCCACTCGCCGGATTCGAGCAGGGACCAGTCGTTTTCCGTGAATACCGTTTCCCTGCGGAAATCCTCCGGCAGAAGATCGAAAATGTGCCTGCCGGGGTTCACGCCGTAGTGGTCGTCGGCGAAAAAACAGTTCATGGAGCCTCCTTGAAGTTGGTGCGGGGTGGCGGGGGATTGCGATTCAACGAATTCAATAATATAGCATCATGCGAGGAGATTTTCAAAACGATGCTTGAAAAAATCAGGGCGCGCGTGTATTGTATTTTTTATCAATGTTTCGAAAGCGGAACGGCTTCGACTCGATCCGGCGTCCGCTGTTTTTTGTTGAAAGAGGTCATCATGGCACACTATCGAACGCTGCACAATGGCGGAAAATACGGATACCCGATGCCGTGTCTCGAACATGAATTCCGTCCGGCCGTGCTGGAACACCGTCTCTTCCGCGCCTTTGTCGGGAAATCAGGACGCGCGATGCCGCTGAAACTCGCGGTCGCGACGCCATCGGGGCAGGTCGTGACCGTGGACACCGTCGTATACGGCAACCCGGATGCGGCGGAATTCGAGGCGAATGTGCGCCATGCGGAACGCCTCGTGAAAAGCCTGCTGTGGATCGCCGGGGGCAGCCGGATCATCGTCGCCGGTTCAGATGAACTGGCGGCGGCGCTTGCAAAAATCTATTCGCCGGACGGCGAACGCGCGTTCGACTACGCCAGCATGACGAAGATCTACGAAATGCCGCTCGCCGTGGAGGCTGTGCCCTTCGAGGATGCCCCGGCGGCAAATGAACCGCAGGCGGGACTGGGACGGCATTTCGAGGGATGCCGCGTTGGATTCGACCTCGGCGCGAGCGACCGCAAATGCGCCGCCGTACAGGACGGCAAGGTCGTCTTCTCCGAAGAGGTCGTATGGGATCCGTCCAAACAGCCCGATCCCGCATGGCACCGCGCGGGCATCAACGACTCCATCCGCCGGGCCGCCGCCCACCTGCCGCGCGTCGACGCGATCGGCGGCAGCGCCGCGGGCGTGTACATCAACAACCGCGTGCGCATGGCCTCGCTCTTCCGCAGTGTCCCGCCGGAGCGTTTCGAGCAGGATGCCGCGCCCGTTTTCGAGTTCGTCCGCGAGGACTGGCAGGGCGTGCCGTTCGCGGTCGTGAACGACGGGGAGGCCGCCGCGCTCGCCGCCTCGGTTCAGCTCGGCCGGAACGGCATCCTCGGCGCGTCGTTCGGCAGCAGCATGGCGGGCGGGTACGTGAACGGCGCGGGGTGCATCACGGGCCGCCTCAACGAGCTCGCATTCGTGCCGGTGGACTATTCCGAGTCGGCCCCGCGCGACGAATGGAGCGGCGACCACGGATGCGGCGTGAACTATTTCTCCCAGCAGGGCGCGGCGCGTCTGGCCGCAAACGCCGGGCTGCTTTTCTCCCCGGAGGTACCGCTTCCGCAGGTGCTTCTGGGAATTCAGGCGTACGCGGAGGAGGGCGACGAACGCGCGCTGAACGTCTTCCGAAGCATCGGGACGGCGTTCGGGTACACCGTCGCGGGCTTCTGTGATTTCTACCCGGTCATCGAAACCGTCGTCATCATGGGACGCGTGACCAGCGGCGTCGGCGGCGACCTCATCGGCCAGGAGGCGAACCGCGTCCTCGCCGAGGTCTTCCCCGAGCTGAAAACGACCGTGGCCGTGCCGGACGATTCCCTGCGGCGGCACGGACAGGCCGTCGCGGCGGCCACGCTCGCGGAAATCCGAACCTGATCCAACAACAATTAACCTCACATACACAGGAGAACAGAACATGAAAGAAATGACGCTGATGGTGCTCGCCGCCGGAATGGGAAGCCGCTACGGCGGACTCAAGCAGATCGACCCGGTCGGGCCGAACGGCGAAATCATCCTCGACTATTCCATCCACGACGCCATGCAGGGCGGATTCAACAAGGTCGTGTTCGTGATCCGGCACGACATCGAACAGGCGTTCCGCGAAGCCGTCGGAGCGAAATGGGAAAAGCGTGTCGCCGTCGAGTATGCATTTCAGGAGCTGAACGCCCTGCCAGCCGGACACGGCGTCCCGGAAGGGCGCCAGAAACCGTGGGGGACAGGCCACGCCGTGCTCTGCGCCGCCGAAAAGATCGCCGGCCCCTTCGCCGCCATCAATGCGGACGATTTCTACGGGCGCAGCGGATTCGTGCAGCTCGGCAAGGCGCTGGGGGAAAACGCCGATCCCGGCCGTCATTTCATGGTCGGATACCCGCTCCGCAACACGCTCTCCAAGTTCGGCTCCGTCTCGCGCGGCGTCTGCACCGCCAACCCGGACGGCACGCTGAAGGAGGTCACCGAGCGCACGAAAATCGAACCGGACGGCGCGGACGGCGCGGTCGCGGTCGACGAGAACGGCGCGAAGCTTGCGTTCACCGGCGGCGAGATCGTCTCCATGAACTTCTGGGGGTTCATGCCGTCTCTTTTCGACGGCCTCCGCGGACTCTTCGAAGACTTCCTGCGCGAACACGGCTCCGAGCTCAAATCCGAGTTCTACCTCCCCGCCGCCGTCGCCTCCATGATCGGCGCGGGCCGGGCATCCGTCGGCATCCTCGAAAGCCGGGATTCCTGGCTCGGCGTGACCTACCGCGAGGACAAGCCGCGCGTGCAGGCGGGCATCGCCGCGCTGGTCGAATCCGGCGTGTACCCCTCGCCGCTGCTTTCGTAAGCTCGCTTCCCGCGGAGTAATCCTCATGCCCGTTTCCGACCGCACCGCGCTGGACATCGCCTCTCAATTCGAGCTTGGCGGCAGGGCCGTTTCCGCGGCGGCATTCGGCAGCGGGCACATCAACGATACATTCGCGCTGACGGTCGAAAAGCCTGCGTCCGACGCATACGTGCGGTTCGTCCTGCAGCGCATCAATCCGCACGTCTTCCCGAATCCGCTGGCCGTGATGGACAACATCGTGCGCGTGACGCGGCATCTGAAGGAAAAATATGCGATTCTGCCGGACGCCGGACGGCGCGTGCTGACCGTGGTCCCCTCGAAGGACGCGAAACCGTGCTGGTTCGACGAGTCCGGCGCGTGCTGGCGCTGCTATCGAATGATCGAAGGCGCGGGCACGATCGACGCCGTGCGCGAGCCCGCCCAGGCCAGGACCGCTTCGTTCGCGTTCGCCCGGTTCGCCCGCGACCTCTCCGACTTGCCGCCGCCACGACTTCAGGAGACCATCCCGGCGTTCCACGACACCCCGGCGCGTCTGCGCGCACTGGATGCCGTCGCAAATGAAGACCGCCTCGGGCGCGCCGCATCCGCCGCACGGGAACTTGCCGAGATCGATGCCATGCGACACCTCGCGCCGATCATCATGGACGCGTTTGCCGCCGGGCTGATCCCGGAACGCATCACCCACAACGACACGAAGATCAACAACGTGATGCTCGACGACGCGACCGGCGAGGCGATTTGCGTGGTGGACCTCGACACCGTAATGCCCGGTCTCGCGCTGTACGATTTCGGCGACCTCGTGCGCGTGGCGGCGAATCCGGCCCGCGAAGACACAGGAAAACTCAAGGACTTCGAGGCGCGCCGCGACATGTACGACGCCTGCGCCGAAGGATTCCTGGCGGGATTCGACGGCTACCTGACAGATCAGGAGATCAGGCTCATGCCGGTCGCCGGAGCCGTCATCACGTTCGAGCTTGCCGTCCGGTTCCTCTCCGACTACCTCGACGGCGACCGCTATTTCAAGACGGCGCGCCCCGGCCACAACCTCGACCGCGCACGAACCCAGATCGCCCTCGCCCGATCCCTCGAAAAACTCGCGGTCTGATCCCCTGTTCAATTTCCTCGACCGCGCCCGCACCCAGATCGCCCTCGCCCGCCCCCTCGAAAAACTCGCGGTCTGACCTCTGTTCAATTTCCTCGACCGCGCCCGCACCCAGATCGCCCTCGCCCGATCCCTCGAAAAACTCGCGGTCTGATCCCCTGTTCAATTTCCTTCCGACGATTTTTCCCATTTCTTTCGCTGTTATCCGTCCGGTGAGGCGAAAGAACTGCTTTCGAAAACTTTTTTCCGTTTTTTTTGTCTTTTTTTTTATGATCCGCTAAGATTTGCGGCGTCCGGCACGTCTAACCGTCAGAAACATAGGATTTCGAATCGTTCCTAAACATTTTCTCTCATCCAATCCCATCCGGGAAGAAAGCGAGTTCGAACATGAAACCAACCGTTTCCAGCCTCATTCCCCAGAAAATCAGAAGAGGGGCCGCGGCCGCGCTCTCCGCGGCGGCGCTTCTGTCCGCCCTGTCCCTGGCCGCGCCGGTGCGCGCCGACGAAGCCGCCGACCGGAAAATCGTCGCTGACCTGAACCGCAAAGGCTTCGATCTGCTTCAACTGGCCGCCGAAAAGGACGCGAAGGAAAACGCGTTCCTCTCCCCGTACAGCATCGACAGCGCGTTCGGGCTGGTCTACTGCGGCGCGAAGGAGAAGACCGCGCAGGAGATCCGCGATACGCTCGGACTGCCCGCCGACCCGGAGGAATGCGGCAGGTTCTTCCATGCCGTCTCGCAGGACTACGCCGCCCGCGATAAAGCCGAGGTCCTGGTGTCGAATTCCGTCTGGTACGAGCAGAAATATGACGACCTGATCCTGCCGTCGTTCCTCGCCATGATCGACAAATACTACGGCGGGACGTTCTACAAGGAGGACTTCACCAAGCGTGAGGCGCTCGTCGGGAAGGTCAACAGCTACGTCGAGGATCACACGAAAAACATGATCAAGGACCTGCTGTCGCCCTCCGATATCTCGGATAAAACGTTCATGATCCTGCTGAACACGTTGTACTTCGAGGCGAAGTGGAAGACGCCGTTCAAGAAGGAGGACACCAAGCCCATGATCTTCCGCAACTTCGGCGGCCAGGAAAAGCGGGTCAAGATGATGTACCGCAGGGGCTACGACATCGGGTACTATTCCAGCGAGGAGGACAACGTGCACGCGGTGGTCCTGCCCTACGAGGACACGCGGTTCGACCTCATCGCGCTGATGCCGATCAATGCCGGCGCGGACCAGGGGGAGGCCGCCATGAAGAACATCGTGGCGAAGATCGGGGACAAGCTCGACACCTGGCTCAAAAACCGTTCCCCGTACGAAACGCGGCTCTGGCTCCCGATCGCCGACCTGACCTGCCGCTACAGCCTCCAGGACGCCCTCGAAGAACTCGGCATGCCGACGCCGTTTTCCATTGAGAAGGCGAATTTCCGCGGCATCGCGGAGCCTTCCCCCGATCAGGAACAGCGCCTGAAATACATCTGGATCGAAAAGGTGATCCACAAGACCGCGCTGAAGATGGACGAGGTCTCCACGAAGGCGGCCGCCGCCACCGCGATCATCATGGGCGGCATGGGCGGCGGCATAGGGCAGCCGCCCCCGGTCAACATCTTCCGCGCCGACCGTCCGTACCTCGTCCTGATCCGCGATAACCAGACCGGGCTCATTCTCTTCGCGGGCAGGATCAACGACCCCGGCGTGGAAGCCACGGAAGCGGACGGACCGGTCACGCCGTCGTTCGAGGGGATGCCCTTCGGGATGCCGTTCGGATTCGGGACGCTGCCTCCGAGCAGCGGTCCCGGCGCGGACAGACCCGGCACGACCGCGCCCGGCAGCAGACCCGGGACCAGACCCGGCACGCAGCCCCTTTCACAGCAGACGTTCACGAGACCGGGCGCCGCGACACTGAAAGGCGAATCCCCCACGGCAAGAGTGGACGGGCAGATCTCCGTGATCCTGGAGGCCGCGATCGACGGCGAGGACGCGTTCGTTTTCCGGGACGGCAAGGTCACCCTTGAACACAAGACTTTCAAGGTGCCGGCCGACGTCTTCGTCAACGGGAAACCGTGGGAAGACCTGTCCAAGCCCTTCGAGCTGGGATTCACCCCGGATCCCGCCTCGACGAAGTTCGCCTGCGAGGGCCGCGGACAGAAAATCCTGACTCGTACGGACGACAGCGTCACGGTCACGATCTACGATTCCCCGAACGCGGCCGCCCGTTACCGGATCATCCTGTTCCAGCCGTCCGGGGTGAAGGATCCTCTTGAACAGCCGACGAAGCCCGTCGATCAAAGCGTCATGGAGATACCCACCGCGGCGACTCGGACGGCAAGGCCCAGGTCGACGGTACAGACGACCGGAACGGATCCAGCAACGAAACCCGAGGCTCAGCAGGCGGCGCAGCCCGCCGAACCGGGCACCCTGGTCCTGGAGGGAACGTTCGAAGGCCGCGGCTCGTTCCACTTCATCGACGGCCTCGTCGTGTATTCCCACAAGGAAGGCGCGAAGCCAACCGGCGTGAAGATCAACGGGGAATCGTGGACGGACCTCAAAAAGCCGGTCAAACTGGACGCGCCCTTCCCGGTCCGGATCATCCGGAAACAGGCGCGCGGCACGGTCACGCTGCTGCCCGCCGAGGATTTCGCCCGGCTTGAGATCGACGACCATCAGGATGGCTCCGCGTCCTACAGGATCGAGCTCGGCACGAAGTGAGGCAGAACACAGGGACAGCTATAGTTTCTGTCCTTCATAAAAACAAAACGCACCCCGTTTCGACATGAACATCGAGGCGGGGTGCTTCTTTTCCGAATGAACGCGGTTCGGCTCAGTTTTTGAGGCTGTGGATCGGCGCGGGGATGCGTCCGCCGCGCGCGATGAACTTCGCCGGGGAAAGCGTGTTCACGGGCATCACGGGCGCTTCGCCGAGCAGGCCGCCGAAGTTGACGGTGTCGCCGACCTTGCAGCCGATCGCCGGGATCACGCGCACGGCGGTCGTCTTCGTGTTCACCACGCCGATGGCGATCTCGTCGGCGATGATGCCGGAAATGACCTCGGCGGACGTGTCGCCGGGGATCGCGATCATGTCGAGCCCGACGGAGCACACCGCGGTCATGGCTTCGAGCTTTTCGAGGCGGAGCGAACCGGACCGAGCGGCGGCGATCATGCCGGCGTCCTCGGACACTGGGATGAAAGCGCCGGAGAGGCCTCCGACCTGCGAAGAGGCCATCACGCCGCCCTTCTTCACGGCGTCGTTCAGGAGCGCGAGCGCGGCGGTCGTGCCGCATGCGCCGCACTGCTCCAGCCCCATCGACTCCAGGATGTACGCCACTGAGTCGCCGATGGCGGGCGTGGGCGCGAGCGAGAGGTCCACGATGCCGAACGGCACGCCGAGGCGGTTCGAGGCTTCGCGCGCGACGAGCTGGCCCACGCGGGTGATTTTGAACGCGGTCTTCTTGATGATCTCCGCGATTTCGGCCAGCGAGCAGTCGCCCGCGCGACGGATGGCGGACGCCACCACGCCGGGGCCGGACACGCCCACGTTGATGACCGTTTCGGGTTCGCCGAGGCCGTGGAACGCGCCCGCCATGAACGGATTGTCCTCCGGGGCGTTCGCGAAGACGACGAGCTTGGCGCAGCCGATGGACCCGCGGTCGGCGGTGAGTTCGGCGGTGCGGCGCACCACGCGCCCCATTTCCGCCACGGCGTCCATGTTGATGCCCGCCTTGGTCGACGCCACGTTCACGGACGAGCAGACCAGTTCGGTGCTCGCGAGCGCTTCCGGGATGGATTCGATGAGCACGCGGCTGCCGTCGGACGCGCCTTTCTGCACGAGCGCGCTGTAGCCGCCGATGAAGTTGATGCCGAGCTCGTGCGCTGCCCTGTCGAGCGCTTTCGCAATGCCGACCGCGCCGTCGCGGTCCAGGCGGCCGCAAAGGAGCGCGGCGGGCGTCACGGACACGCGCTTGTTGATGATCGGGATCCCGTACATCTTTTCGATGTCGCAGCCGACTTTCACGAGGTTGTGGGCGCGCGACATGACCTTGTCGTAGATGTTGTCCGCCAGGCGGCGCGGGTCGTCGCTCTGGCAGTCGTACAGCGAGATGCCGAGCGTGATCGTGCGGACGTCGAGGCATTCCTCGCGGATCATGTTCAGCGTTTCGAGGATGTCGAATTTATCGAGCATGGGACGCGCTCCGTTCAGATCTTGTGCATGGTGTTGAAGATGTCCTCGTGCATGGTGAGGATCTTCAGGTTGTTGGCGCTGCCGATGCGGGTCATGGCGTCCACGAAGTCCGGGAACGGCACGGTGATGCCGTCGATGTCCGTGATCATGATCATGGTGAAGTAGTCCTGCAGCACGGTCTGGGAGATGTCCAGGATGTTCACGCCGCAGCGCGCGCACTCCGCGCTGACTTTCGCGATGATGCCGACGGTGTCCTTGCCGATGACGGAGATGACAGCTTTCATGGGACGGGCCTTTCCGGGCGCGAAAACGGATGCCGCCGCGCCCAAATTTGGGGTGATGGATAAAAAAATATCTATTTAAAATACACCGCCCCCGCCGAAAAATCAACCCCGGATAATGGAAGAGTCCGTCATGTGCGCAAGAACCGGACGTTTTCCGCAAATCGGGCGGAGGAAAAGAATGCTTTACGGATGGTTCGCCAGGGCGGCGTCCGCCGTGTGCAGGCCGTCCACGGCCGCCGACACGATCCCGCCCGCGAAACCCGCGCCCTCGCCGCAGAAATACAGGCCGTCCACGCTCGATTTGTAGGTGACGCGGTCGCGGTCGAACCGGACCGGGCTCGACACGTGCGTTTCGCCGCCGATCATCACACCGCGGTCGAGGAAGCCCGGCATGACCTTGTCGAAGTGGACGAGCGCGCGCCGCAGGGACGCCGTGACCGGAGCGGGCATGATGGTGTCGAGGCGGGCGGGCACGAGCCCGAACCAGTAGGACGTTTCGCCGGGGAGACGCCCGGTTTTCCCGTTCAGGAAATCGCGCGCGGTCTGCGCCGGGGCGGTGCATCCGCCTCCGCCCGCCTGCGCGAGCTTCGCTTCGAGGCGGTCAAGGAAATCGAACGCGTCTCCGGGCGCGCCGAATGTGCCGGCGGGGATCGTGGTGATGAGCGCGGCGTTCGCGAACTTGCCGTCGCGTGCGGCGTTGCTCATGCCGTTGGTCGAAAGGCGGTCGGCGTCGGTCACGGCCGCAATGATCTCGCCGCCGGGGCACATGCAGAAGCTCGCGGCGCCGTCGATGCGTCCGTCCTGCGACGGGCGGCTGACGACCTGGTACGGGGCGGGACCGATGGTGTCCGGCGGGACCGCCATGCCGTACTGCGCGGCGTTGATGAACTCCTGCGGATGCTCGATGCGGATGCCGACCTGAAAGCCTTTCATGGACGACTTGACGCGCCCGAAAAGCGACCGCGTGAACGTGCGTGCGCTGTGCCCGGCGGCCGCGATCACCACGTCCGATTCGAGCGTTTCGCCGTCCGCCAGCCGCACGCCGCGGCATCTGCCGTCGCGGATCAGCAGCTCATCCACGCGCGAATCCCAGCGGAACGTCCCGCCAAGGCAGATGATCTTCTCGCGGAGCGCGGCGATGATGCCGGGCAGGCGGTCGGATCCGAGGTGCGGATGGCTGAAATACGTGATCGACGGGTCCGCGCCGCACGCCGCGAACGTCTCCAGCACATACATGACGGCGGGCTCGTGGATGCGCGTGAAGAGTTTCCCGTCGGACCAGGTGCCCGCGCCGCCTTCGCCGTACAGGTAATTGCTCTCCGGATCGGGCGTGCGTGAGGCGCGGAACGCCTCGATGTCGCGGCGGCGGCGGTCCACGTCGCGGCCGCGTTCCAGCACGACGGGCGCGCATCCGGCATTCGCCAGGACCAGCGCGGCGAAAAGCCCGGCGGGGCCCGCGCCGATCACGAGCGGATTATTCAAAGAGGTTTTCCCCTCGAACGGACGGTAGGTTTCACGCGGAGTAAATGGCTTGATATTCTGACCGCTTGAGGGGCGCACGCCCTCCGCCAGGCCGACGTCCGCGCGGAACAGCAGATTCACGGCGGGCTTCTTCCGTGCGTCGATGCTCTTCCGCACGATCCGGTAGTCCAACACGTCATCCGGGCGGACGCCCGCGGCCCGCGCGATGTGCGGTGTGAGCTCGCGGTCGATGCCGGTCCCAGCTTTCGCGGCGGGGATCGGCGGCAGGTCAATCGTAATGGTCATGGGCTGATGAGATGAGATAAATGAGCAGCGGGCGAACAGTTTGTAAATGATATTCGATCAGATAATTTACAGCGCATTTTTCCAAAAATCAACTGGACGCGCTTGAAAAACCGGAAAACGAGGCGATATTAGTATGAAACGATCTCCGCGGCGTCCGATCCTTCCCGTGCCGCGCCAACCTCTTACCGATGGAGCCCGATCCCCTATGAAACTGTTTTCGTTCGCCGCGGCCGTCTGCCTGCCGGTTTTTCTGTTTCTCTGTTCGTCCGCCTTCGCTCAGGATGCGCCCGAAAGACGCACTATCCCCGAGCTCACACTGAAGGAACGCATCGAAGACCTGCTGGACGCGGTCGAGGACGAGTCGCCGGAAATCTATCGACGGATAAACGAGCTTTCGCGCGAAGATGCGCTCGCGCGCATCATGCGCGCCCTGGACAGCGGCGTGGTCCCGGCATCCTCGACTGAGGCGAAATCGCCGGACGTCCAGTTCCGGGAAAGCGACTTCCGGAAATACCCGGTGTTCGGGGTCACGGAACGGGCGATCCCGTATGTCCGGCTCGACCTCCTGAGCGCGAGTACGGTGTCCCAGTCCGTCCGGGAGCTGGAAAAGATGGCCGGCGAATCCGCCCCCGCGGGCGTGATCGTCGACCTGCGCGAAACGGCGGCCGGAGACGACGCCGGCGTAAAAACGCTGTCGAAAGCCGTCGGCAAACTCAAATGCCCGGTCATGGCACTGGTCTCCGGCAGGACTTTCGGGAAAGGCGAGCTTCTGGCGGCTGTCCTGCGGCGCGACCGCGGGGCGCTTCTGCTCGGGACGGAGACGGCGGGCAATATCTTTCCCCTCAAACGGATCGTCGTAAACGATGTGAAGTGGTTCGTGCCCGATCCTCCGGCGGAATATTACGACATCTCCCCGTATGCGATCAAGCCCGACCTGGAGAAACAATCCGACGTGCGCCTGAGCTTCGACGAGCTGAAGGAAAAGCCGAACAAGCTGGACGGCGACCCCGTGCTGCGACTGGCCGCCGACCTCCTGATTCTGAAAGCCGCGGTCAGGCCTGTGGAACAGTCTCCGGCACAGTGACCGGGGCATTCGCCTCGTTTCCGGCGGCGGGCGCGGCGTCTTCCTTCGCCTCATTTCCGTCGGCGGGCGCGGCGTTTTCCCCCGCCTCGTTTCCGGCAATGTCCGACGGACCCTGTTTCACCTCGTTACCGATGATGGCCGACATAGCCGGAGGAGCATCCGCTCTCTGAACCTCTTCCACGGCGGGGGCGCCTGATTTATCCTCTTCCTTGAGTTCGGGCGGTTCACAGCCCTTCAGAATGAAGGCCACGATGCCCACGATGATGACGACAGGGAGGATGAGATGCACCAGCATCGCGTGGAAACTCTCCGCATTGCGCCATTCCCGCACCATCTCCGGGCGCACCGACAGGAACGTTTCGTGATACTTCATCAGGTCGGCGAGCTCGGCCCCCCGGAACGCCTCCAGCGCGGGGTCGCGGTCGGCGGCGGCCGCGACCATGCGGTGTCCGACCTCCATGTTTTCCGGCTTTTCGGAGTGTTCCAGCACCTTGCCGAGGATCATCAGGTGCACGGGGTACCGCAGGAACCGGGGCGCGAAAGGCTCCGGCATACCCAGCTCGACGTATTCGACCATGTATTCGAATTTGTCGAACGCGACGCATCCGTTCAGGAAGCGCGAGAAATTGAGCGACTGGCTGCGGCGGACGATCATGGCGACGAGGCCGACGATGAGGATGTAGCCCGCGGCGGCAAGTCCGTAATACTGAAGCTTGTTCTGCCCGGCGGCGCTGTGGACCGCCTTGTTGACGAAAAACGCGGTCACGCCGAGGAGATAGATCGCGCCGACGGTCAACGAGACGGCGAGTTTATGGGAGCATTTGTAGCGGAACTGCTTGAGTTCGGCGCGGGTGAAAAGCGGCGCGGGGGAGGTGTTGTCCGGCATGGATTCGTGCGGGGTCCTTCTGTTGAGCTGGATGTGTGCTGTGTGCGGGCGGCGTCTACCTGTCGTTCGGTTCCTGCGTGTATTCGATGCCCGTGATCGCCCGGAGCTCCTTCTGGATTTCGGAAACGGTCTCCGCGGGGACACCGTCGAGCGTGCGGGCTGTCAGGCAGCGCAGCTGGACGTCCTGGATGGTCGAGAGGCGGTCCTCGGAGAGCGTGCGGTCCTTCAGGAGCAGGCAGTGAAGGATTTCCTCGTCGGTGAGCTCGGCCTCCTTGACGATCGCGTCCGCCATGCTCCGCATCGCCTCCGCCGTGTAACGTTCCTTTCCGAGGCGCACGAAAAGCGCGAACGCCTGTTTCAGCTTCGCCTCGGAGATGACCTTGCCGAGTTTACGCAGGTCGGTTTCGAGGCGGGTCGAAAGCTGCTGCGCCGTGCGGACGATGATCTCGCGCCGGATCGACACGGCAATCTGCTCAATCAACGCCTCGTGGTCGTCCGTGAGCGTGATGCCGGCGGCGACGCCCCCGTACTCCGGATGGCGCGGCGTCCACCATTCGTAAAAGTTCCGGTAGACCGGCTCCATGGCGCGGAGGAAATCCTCCGACTTCAGCACCGCGGCCTGTCCGGCTGCGGTCAGTTCGGCGCGGATCTTCTCCTGTTCGGCGGGGTCGCGGATACCCATGAGCTGGCGGACCATGGCTTCCTCGGTGAGGCGGCGGCGGTAGCATTCCTGCCGGAGCGCTTTCAGGAGGAACGGCCCGATGTCGAATTCCGCCGTGCAGTCCTGAAGCAGTTTCGAGAAATACGCGGCCTCCTCCGGCGCCAGGTCGATCCCGTACAGCGCGGAAAACTCGTTCTGGAAACTCTCCTGCACGGCCTCGCGCATCTCTCCGTTCACGGATACCGTCGCCGGGACATCCAGCCTGGTCATCAGCGACTGAACGGTCGCAGGCGGGGCGGGGAGGAGAAACGCACGGACGGCTATCAGAACGACGGCGAGCGCGACCAGGGCGAGCACAAGGCTGAAAACCGTTCGTTTCATCCTGTCATTGTTCAGATTCTCGGACATGCGGATGGGTTCCTTTCCTGTGATATGGCATTTGCCGTCCGTTTTTGCATAAATACGGGTATTAAATATAGTTTCTTTTCCGTTTTTTTCAAGATTCGGAGCGGTCCGGCCGCGCGGGATGCCGGAAAAAAACGCGCAAAAAAGCGGTTCCGCCATTTGATTTTCGAAAAAAGGCGGTATAGTATATTCCAATTACGAACCATAAAAACCGGATCAAACCGGAACGCTATTCCAGGAGGAACCAGAATGACCAGTTATCTGAAGGGAAAAACCATCCGTCTCCGCTGCAAGAAGGACTATCCCGGAGCCCACACCCACATCCTCATTGGCCGCGTGGTCGAGGAGAACGAAAGCTACATCGCCGTGCAGGGACGTTCCTTCCACTTCGCACGCATCGTGGACGGCATGAAAAACCAAATCAACGTGGGGCAGGAAACCGTCCGCGTGGTCCCGTGGGCCAACGTGGAGCTGATCCACTGGCTCACCGAGCGCACCGACTGGAACGCCGAGATCGGGTTCGACGTGAAGGGGTCGCTGATCCTTCAGGACACCGCCCGCACCATGATCGCCGAGCGCCGCGACGGCTTCAATTAAGCGAAACAAAAAGCAGCCCGCGCTTCGACCGGGCAAAAAGACCGAACGTCTGTTTCTCCGGAGGTGAACCATGAACAGAACTGGGGAAATCGATCCTGCGACGAAACGTTCCGGGACGGTCATAATCCTCATCGTGCTTGCGGTCCTGATCCTGGGGGCCGCGGGCTTCCTGTTCTACTGGTTCCGCATAAGCGAACCGGCCAAGGGGTATTACGAGGCCGCGATGCAGGGGGACGCCAAGGCGCAATACCAGCTCGGCAATTGCTATTATGATGGTAACGGCGTAAGAAAAGATTTCTCTGCCGCCGCCGACTGGTATCGCGAAGCTGCCGAACAGGGGCACGCGGAAGCACAATGCCAGCTGGGAAAGTGTTACTATTACGGCGAGGGGGTGAGACAGGATTACCCCAGAGCCGTCAAATGGTATCGAAAGTCCGCCGAACAGGATTATGCGAAGGGACAGTACGACCTTGGCAAATGTTACTATGATGGCGAGGGTGTGGAAGGAAACAAAGAGGAAGCCGTCAAATGGTTTCGAAGGGCCGCTGAACAGGGAATCCCGGAAGCGCAGAACGAACTGGCCATTTGTTTTTTTAAAGGCGAAGGTGTGGAAGAAGACAAAGAGGAAGCCGTCAAATGTTTTCGAAAGGCCGCTGAACAGGGAATCCCGGAAGCGCAGTTCAATCTCGGGAATTGTTATTTCAAAGGCGAAGGTGTGG
>JAGCTY010000086.1 GCA_017963105.1 Lentisphaeria bacterium | reverse complement strand
GTCCTCGCCGAGGACGGCCAGAAGATGTCCAAGCGCCTCCGCAACTACCCCGACCCGATGCACATCGTGAGCTCCTACGGCGCCGACGCGCTCCGCCTGGTCCTGCTCGGCTCGCAGGTCGTCCGCGCCGAGGACCTGAAGTTCTCCGAGGCCGCCGTGAAGGAGGCCATGCGCAGCGTGATCCTGCCGATCTGGAACTCCTTCTCGTTCTTCATGACCTACGCGAACGTCGACAACTGGAAGCCCGCGCCCGGCCCGCTCGCCGCGCCGGAGAATCCCTCGAACCCGCTCGACCGCTGGATCCTCTCCAGCCTCGCCGACATGGTGCAGGAGATCCGCGCGAACATGGACCAGTACCAGCTCCAGCCCGCTGCAAACCGCTTCGAGGCGTTCGTGGAGGACCTCACGAACTGGTACATCCGCCTCAGCCGCCGCCGTTTCTGGAAGAGCCAGGACGACCGGGACAAGGCCGAGGCGTACGCCACGCTTTATTACGTGCTGGTGACCTTCGCGAAGGCCGCCGCGCCGTTCATCCCGTTCATCACCGAGGAAATCTACCGTTCGCTCCGCACCGAAGATATGCCCGAATCCGTCCACCTCTGCGACTTCCCTGTGCCGGAACTCTTCCGCCGCGACGAGAAGCTGGAACGCCAGAACGCCCTCGCGCAGAAGGCCGTCTCGCTGGGCCGCTTCCTCCGCACGCAGCGTTCGCTGAAGGTGCGCCAGCCGCTGGCGCGCGCCGTGCTGGTCTCCATCGACCCCGAGGTGCGCGAACTGCTCGCCCTGAGCGAAAGCGTGATCGCGGACGAACTGAACGTGAAGAAGGTCGAAATCTTCGGCGACGAGGAATCGCTGGTGCATCTCTCTGCCAAGGCGAATTTCAAGAGCCTCGGTTCCCGCCTCGGCCCGAAGATGAAGGCGTTCGCCGCCGAGATCGCCAAGCTCCCCTCGCACGTGATCTCCTCCATCATGGCGGGTTCCCCGTACGAACTGAAGCTGGACGACGGCGCGACCTGCCTGCTCGGCGCCGCCGACATCGTGGTCAACCGCGCCGAACGCCCCGGATTCTGCGTGGCGGCGGACGCTTCTCTCACGATCGCGCTCGATACCGAGCTGAACGACGAACTGCTCGCCGAAGGCTATGCCCGCGAGCTCGTGAGCCGCATCCAGAATCTCCGCAAGGAGATGGACCTGCAGGTCTCCGACCGCATCAGCGTGCGCGTGACCGCCGGCCAGGACCTGCTCGACGCCCTCGAGTCCGGACGCGAACGCGTCTGCGCGGAAACCCTCGCCACGAATCTTGAGTTCATCCCTGCCGGAAGCGAGCCGCTCGACGGCGACCTGAACGGAAAACCCTGCGGAGTCGAAGTCCGGAAAGCCTGACGCCAGGCTCCGTTTGCGGAGGTATCTGCCATGAAATGCGAACGATGCGGATTTCTCGTGGATTCCCTGCCGGAAGGCGGGGGGGAATACCTTTGCCCGAACTGCGGAGCCGTCATGCGGAAAGGCACGCCCGGGACCGGCGACGATAAAGCGTCCCCCACGGACACGACGTCCGCCACGCACCTGAAGATCGCGAAGACCGTGAACGTCGGGTTCGGCGATTTCGCCTCCGTGCTCGCCGCCACCGACGCCAGCAAGATTGCGCCGACGGACACTCACCGCGACATCCCGGACCGCACACGGACCGCCTCAGCTTCGACTTTGACCGTGGAGGAACCGGATGACGACGATGTGCTGTCCCCGCTCGACGTGTACGACGAGGATGACGAATACGCCCGCATCCAGGCGGACATCGCGGCGCGCAAGGCTTCCCTCGACGCCCGCGCCGCCGAACTCGACGCCCGCGAAAAGTACCTGAACAGGAAGCTCGACGAGATCATCGCCGAAAAAGAGTTCCTGCGGTCCGGGATCGAGAAAAACGACGAGGAACGCGCCTCGTATCTGAAGCAGAAAGGCATCCTGGACGCGCAGCGGACCGACATGGAGAAGGAAATGGCCGCGCGCAAGGCATCGCTCGATGCCCGTGCCGCCGAGATCGAAAAGAAAAGCGAAGCGCTCGGCAGGACGCGCGCCGCGCTGGAGGATCTCAAACGCGAACTCGACGCGTCCCTGACCGGGGACCAGCCCGCGGGCGACGCCACCGGATCGTCCGTATCCATCCCGTACAGCGCCAAGCTCCTCCGCCAGAACAACACCCTCACGCGTACCGTGCGCATTCTAAGGCTTCTCCTGATCTTCCTCGTTGCGCTCATCGTCATTTTGATCCTGCTCCTTTTCGTGAAGGAGTCCGAATTGCGGCGCGTCCGCACTAGGTTGAAGAGACTCCCGGAATGTACGTATATGGCAGCCCCCGCCCGCACGGAGGCCGTCTCCGCTCCATCCGAGGACACCTTAAACGCCGAACCCCAATCCTCGCCGGAAACCGAATCTTCCGGCGGCGGCTTATGACCATATCGTGCCGAACGGCACAGAAAGAAAGACTACGAACATGAAACGAGTTTTGACCGGGATCCAGCCGTCAGGCGTCCTTCACATCGGTAATTATTTCGGGGCGATCCGCTCCACCGTCCGCCTTCAGGAGGAATGCGACGACGCGGTCGTCTTCATCGCCGACCTGCATTCGCTGACCGTCCAGCCGAAGCCGGAAGAGCTGCGCGAACGCGTCCGCGGCGTGGCGGTCGATTTTCTTGCCTGCGGCCTTGACCCGGAGAAAGTCATCTTCTTCCGCCAGTCGGACGTGAACGTGGTGTGCGAGCTGATGTGGATCCTGAACTGCCAGACCGGCGTCGGCCTGCTCGAACGCGCCCACAGCTACAAGGACAAGATCGCGAAGGGGTTTGCCCCCAACAACGGCCTCTTCTCCTATCCCGTGCTCATGGCCGCCGACATCCTGCTTTACCACGCGAACCTCGTTCCGGTCGGCAAGGACCAGAAGCAGCACCTGGAAATGACGCGCGACATTGCGATCCGGTTCAACCAGCAGTACGGCGACGTCCTGACCATCCCGGAACCGTACATCAGCGGCGAAGTGGCCGTGGTGCCCGGCACGGACGGCCAGAAGATGTCCAAGAGCTACAACAACACCATCGAGATCTTCGGCGAACCGAAGGCGGTCAAGAAGAAGATCATGAGCATCCAGACCGATTCCAAGGGGCTCGAGGAGCCGAAGGACCCGGATGCCTGCACGATCTTCGCGCTGTACAAGCTTTTCGCCACGCCCGAACAGCAGGCGGAGATGGCGGAGCGTTATCGCGCCGGAAACTATGGCTACGGGCACGCCAAGCTCGCACTGCTCGACGCGTACATGGATTTCTTCGCGCCGATGCGGAAGCGCCGCGAGGAGCTGCTCGCCGATCCGGGCTACGTCGACGCAGTCCTGAAGCGCGGCGCCGAACGAGCATCCGAAATCGCCCAGTCCACGATGGACGAGATCCGCAGGGCCGTCGGCCTCCGTTGACCGCCCGGAATAGACAACCGTATGGAACAAACCGCGGAAACCGCTGTCAATCAAGTTTTCAGGCGGACCGCTTAACGATAAGGAGAGTACCGATGTGGGATTATAACAACAAAGTCATGGATTATTTCCTGAACCCGCGGAACGTGGGCGAGATCGCCGACGCCGACGCGGAGGCCGAGGTCGGCAACATGACCTGCGGCGACGCCCTCAGAATATTCCTCAAGATCGACGAGAAGACGCACAAGATTCTGGACGCCAAGTTCAAGACCTTCGGCTGCGCCAGCGCCATCGCCAGTTCGTCCATCCTGACCGAGATCGTGATCGGCATGACGGTCGAGGAGGCCGCGCGCGTGACGAACCGCGACATCGTGGAGCGTCTCGGCGAGCTTCCCGAAGAAAAGATGCACTGCTCCGTGATGGGCATGGAGGCGCTTCAGGCCGCCCTCGGCGAATACGCGAAGAAGCACGGCCTCTCGCTCCCCGAAGTGAAGAACGACGACCCGGACGACCACGAAGGCCGCATCGTCTGCAAGTGCTTCGGCGTGACCGACGCGAAAATCCGCAAGGTCGTCCGCCTGAACCACCTCACCACCGTCGCCCAGGTTACCGAATACACCAAGGCCGGCGGCGCGTGCGGGACCTGCCTCGACCAGATCCAGCAGATCCTCGACGAGATGAACCACACGCCCCATGCGCCCGCCGAAACGGAAAAGCCGCAGGCCGTCGACTTCGATTCCCTGTCGCCCGTGAAGAAGGCGCTGAAGGTGCAGGAAGTGATCGACAAGGAGATCAAGCCCGCGCTCGAACGCGACGGCGGCAGCATCGAGCTGATCGACCTCGACGGCGACGTCGTGAAGGTCACGCTCCGCGGCGTCTGCGCGACGTGCCCGAACTCCAAGCTGACCCTGCGGAAGCTCGTGCAGGGCAAGCTCCATGAATTCCTGTCCGACCGGCTCGTGGTCGAGGAGGCGTGACATGAAAGGCGAAGAACGCGTCATCTACCTGGATAACAACGCCACCACGCGCACCGCGCCGGAGGCCGTCGCCGCCATGCTGCCGTATTTCTCCGAATACTACGGCAACGCGTCCAGCATCCACAAGTTCGGCGGCCGTCTCGCGAAAGTGGTCGAAGAGGGCCGCGCGAAAGTCGCCGGGTTCCTCGGCGCCGACCCGAGCGAGATCATCTTCACGTCCTGCGGGACCGAGGGCGACAACGCCGCCATCCTGAGCGCGCTGGACGTCTGCCCGAAACGCCGCCGCAAGATCGTGATCTCCACGGTCGAGCACCCCGCCATCCTCAACCTCGGCAAGGACCTCGAGCGCCGCGGCTACACCGTGGTGAAGATCCCGGTCGACAGCCTCGGCCGCCTCGACATGGACCGCGCCCGCGAGATGATCGACGAGGAGACGGCGGTCGTCTCCGTGATGTGGGCGAACAACGAGACCGGCAACCTGTACCCGGTGGAAGCCCTCGCCGAACTGGCGCACCGCGCCGGGGCGCTCTTCCACACCGACGCCGTCCAGGCCGCCGGAAAGATTCCGTTCAAACTCCGCGACATGAACATCGACATGCTCAGCGTGTCCGGCCATAAGTTCCATGCCCCGAAGGGCATCGGCGCCCTGTACGTGCGCCGCGGCGTGCGGTTCCGTCCGTTCGTCGTCGGCGGCCATCAGGAACGCGGACGCCGCGCCGGGACGGAAAATGTGCCGTACATCGTGGGCATGGGCGTGGCGGCAGAGCTGGCCATGGCGAACTTCGAAACGGAAAACAACTACGTCCGCAAGCTCCGCGACGACCTGCACAACCGCCTGATCGCGGCGATCCCGAGCGTCCGCGTGAACGGCGACGTGGAGCACCGCCTGCCGAACACCACCAACCTGTCGTTCGAGTACATCGAGGGCGAATCCATCCTGATGCACATGGACATCCACGGCATCTGCGCCTCCAGCGGCAGCGCGTGCACGACCGGCAGCCTGGAGCCGTCGCACGTGATGCGCGCCATGGGCGTGCCTTACACCGCGGCGCACGGCGCGATCCGCTTCAGCTTCTCCCGCTACAACACGCAGGAGGACGTCGACACGGTCGTGGAAGTCCTGCCCGGCATCATCGAAAAGATTCGCGCGATTTCCCCGTACTGGGCGGATTTCGTGGCGAAACGCTGAAAAAACGAAAAAAAACGGTAAAACGGTTTGACAAAACGGGAACCCGCGTATAAATTACGGGCGTTTTTTCCGAAACCGCTTTCATAAACCCCATGTAAGGAGACTGTAACCATGGTCATGATCTGCCCCTACTGCGATACCGAGATCAACGAAAAGCAGATGGAAGCCGAAGACGGCTGCTGCCCCGAGTGCGGCGCCGTCCTGACGCAGTCGAACATCCTCAGCGACACCGACGACGAGGAGAACGACGGGTACGACGACTACGACGATGACGACGACGATTACTCCGCGTTCGGCGAGCGTTCCAGAGACTACGACGAGGAGTTCGACGAATTCGACGAATTCCTCGAGGAAGAGGAAAAACTCGAACGCAGCGAGGCGAAGAACCGCAATAAAAACAAATGATGCCGGAGTGGATGTCACAGGACTTCGAACTCTTTGACACCCATGCCCACCTCGGCGACGACGGATGCCCCGACGAGGCGGCGTACTACCGGCGCGCGGAGGAGGCCGGGGTGCCGTGGATTCTGCTGTGCGGCTCGGATTTCGAGTCCAGCCGCCGCGCCGCGGAGTTCGCGTCGCATTTCGACCGCGTTTTCTTCGCCGCCGGACTGCACCCGCTGGACATCGTGAAGCATCCGTGCGAAACGGCGGCTTTTGAATCGTTTGCAGCGGTTCCCCGATTCGTCGCGGTCGGCGAAATCGGCCTGGACTACTACTACGAACGCGACACGCGCGAAAAACAGCTTGAAGTCTTCCGCTCGTTTCTGGAGCTGTCGCTCCGTCTGGACCGGCCCGCCATCGTTCATACGCGCGACGTCGACGGCTGCACGCAGGCCTACGACGACGCCTTCTCGCTCCTTTCGGTCTACGCCGGAGCAGGCGGAAAGTTCGTCCTCCACTCCTTCGCCGGAAGCATCGCCGACTTCGAGCGTTTCGACGCGCTCGGCGCATACTTCGGATGCGGCGGCATGGTGACGTTCAAAAAGGCGGACAACATCCGCGTGCTCGCGCTCCGCTACCCCGAAGACCGCATCCTCCTCGAAACCGATTCCCCGTACCTTGCGCCCGTCCCGTTCCGCGGGAAGGAGAACCACCCCGAGTATCTCCCGTGGACCGCCCGTTCCCTGGCGGCACTGCGCGGCTGGAGCATGCAGAAGACCGTGAACCTGACGACATCCAACGCAAAACGTTTTTTCAGGATACCCCCCCGATGATGAAGAACACAAGTAAACACGAAACGCTCCGCGGCTGGTTCCAGCTTGTCCGTCTGCCCCATCTTTTCACCGTGCCCGGCGACCCGCTGGTCGGATTCCTGATCGCGGGCGGCATGGTGCGGCAGGAGCGCGGCTTTTTCCCGATCGCGGCGGTCTGCTTCATCTCGTTCGCCATGTCGCTCTTCGGCATCATCACGAACGACCTGGCGGACATCCAGCTTGACATGACGCAGCATCCCGACCGTCCCCTGCCGCGCGGCGTGATCAGCCCGCGTGCGGCGTCCTACGCGTCGCAGCTTTGCTTCCTGGCCGCGGTCGTCCCGGCGTTGTGCCTGGGATGGCGTTTCACGTTCGTCACGCTGGTGGCGCTCATCAGCATCTACACCTACAATTTCTACGTCAAATACCGTCCGAAACGCGCCTCCATGATGATGGCGGTCCTGCGCGACCTGACGTTCGGGCTGGGCATCCTGATCGTGCCCGACATTTCCCTCCGGCGCATCCTGCTGCTGGTGCTGTACGGCGTCGGGCTCTTCCTGTATTACTGCGGCATCAATGAGATCACACGGTCCGAAACGCTCTCGAAGATGGTGCGGCCGGGCGGACGCGGAATGCTCTTCGGCGCATGCTGCTGTGCCATCGTGCCGCTGGTCTTCGTCATCAAGCTCCTGCGCGATTCGACGACGCTCCTGCCGGTGATGTTCGGTCTGCTGGCG
This sequence comes from Lentisphaeria bacterium, assembly GCA_017963105.1. GTDB lineage: Bacteria > Verrucomicrobiota > Lentisphaeria > Victivallales > UBA1829 > UBA1732. The sequence goes on along the minus strand of JAGCTY010000086.1, from coordinate 42,144 downwards.
ATCCTGCTTTGCGCGGTGTATCTCCTGATCGCGCTCTGGGTGTACCAGGTCTCCCGCACCGGAGCCTCGCCCGCGCGTGTCCAGATGGCCGTGCATGTGTCGTTCCGCGCCGCCTTTTTTGTTCAGGCTGCCGCCGCCGCGGCCTGCGGCCTGGTCGTCCTGCCGGTGATCCTCCTGCTCTGCCTGGCCGGGTCCGCCTTCGCGGAGAAGTACTCCTGTTCCTGAGGCGGACAGCGGACGATGGAAGACTGGTTCGACATGCGGGTCGGTCCCGCGCAGATCGCAAAGGAGCGCGCGAAGGCGCGTGAGCTCCGCCGCACCAACTGGTGGCAGGCACAGATTCAGAAAGGCGTCTGCCATTACTGTGGCGGGAAGTTTCCGCCGTCCGAGCTGACTATGGACCACATCGTGCCGCTCTCCCGCGGCGGGCACAGCACGAAAGGCAACATCGTCCCCTGCTGCAAGGCGTGCAACAACAGCAAGAAATACACCATGCCCGTCGACGAGATCCTTGCCGAACTCGACCGCGAAGACCGTGACCGCGAAGGCGCGGCCTCCGAATTCGAAATGCCGGACATTCCCTCGCCGGAAGTCGACCTGGACATCGATATTCCGGACGACCCGGGGCAGGACGGATCGGATGCTCCCGAAGAGGAAGACTGAGTCGTATTTCGGGGCACGCATGGATTATTACTGGAACGAACGGACGGACCCGGCGTACAACCTGGCGCTGGAGGAGGTCATGACCGCCCAGGCCGACGCGCCCTTCGCGATGCTCTGGCGGAACCGTCCCGCGGTCATCATCGGGCGCAACCAGAACGCCTTCCGCGAGTTCGATTCCGCGTACGCCCGCGAACACGGCATCTCCGTGGTTCGGCGCATGACCGGCGGCGGCGCGGTCTACCACGACCTCGGCAACCTCAATTACAGCATTTTCGCGTTCGAGACGGACGCGAACAGAAGGTATATCGACTTCGCTCCGTTCGCCGAGCCCGTGCTCTCCGCCCTGCGGGCGCTGGGCGTGGCGTCGGAGTTCTCCGGGCGCAACGACATTCTTGTCGGCGGGCGCAAGGTCTCCGGCAGCGCGAAATGCGTCCACGCCGGACGCATCCTGTTCCACGGCACGCTGCTGTTCGACGTCGATTTCGATGCGATGGCGGCCGTCCTGACGCCGCCCCGGGCCAAGATCGAGGCGAAGGGCGTCGCGTCCGTCCGGGCGCGCGTGGCAAACCTGAACGAATTCCTGCCCGGCATGACCCGAGAAACGTTCCGGAAGGCGCTGGGACGCGAACTCCTCCGGCAGTTCGGTCTGAAGGAGGCGCTCCCGATCCCGGAAAACTGGATTCGCGAGGCGGAACGCATCGCCGACGAGCGCTACCGGTCCTGGGACTGGAATTTCGGCGAATCGCCCGATTTTGCGTTCGAGCGCACGCGCAGGTTCCCGTGCGGGACCGTGACCGTGCATCTGGACGTGCATTCCGGTATGATCCGGCGGGCGGCGTTCCGCGGCGATTTCTTCGGGACCGCGCCTGCCGACGAGCTCTCCGCCCTCCTGGTCAACTGCCCGCACCGTGCCGATGCGATCCGCGCGGCGCTGTCCGGCGCGGATATCGGCCGTTATGTCGCCGGGCTGGAGCTTGACCAGCTGACGGAATTGCTCGCGCCGTAAACACCGCGCATCGTCGAAGCTGTCTGGTTTGCTCCGTTTTTTGTTCTCTTTTTTTTGATTCCGGAAAAATATCCTGACCATTTTTTGTTTCGTTTTTTGACATTCCATAATAAATTCGACTTGAAAAAATGATTAGCATATGATATATTAATAGGGTAACATCATCAGAAAAATAACAGAACAGGAGGTTCCTTTTCCATGAATAAAATGTCCGTCTTGAGTTTGGCCGCGGTCGCGGTCACCGCATTTTCCATTCCTTTGTTCGCCCAGATGCCCGGCGCCATGAAACAGGTCGTCGGCGTCGCCGCGGTCGAAGAGGTCGCCAATGTCCAGAGCCGCCGTTACACGGGGCAGGTGGTCGCGCAGGCGGAAGTGAACGTGGTATCGCGCGTGTCCGGCGAGATCCTGAAGCTCGGTTTCAACGACGGCGACTATGTGAAGAAGGGGCAGATGCTGTACACGATCGAGAAGACGCAGTACGAGGCCGCCGTGAAGCAGGCCGAGGCCACGATCGCGGAATGCAAGGCGCGTCTTGAATACGCGCAGAGTACTTATGATCGCAACCAGATGCTTTACGAAGTGAATGCCACCAGCAAGGACACGATGGAGAATACGAAGTCCGCGCTGGATGCCATGCGTGCCGAGCTCGCCGCCGCCGAAGCGGGGCTGGTCACGGCGCAGTACAACCTGGACCACACTACGATCACCGCCGCCATTGACGGCCTGGCCGGTGTGACGAATTTCACCGCGGGAAACTACATCACGCCTTCCTCCGGCACGATGCTCACGATCATTCAGATGCAGCCCATCCGCGTGCGGTTCGCCATGAGCATGGGCGACTTCCTCTCCGGCTACGGAAGCCTGACCGCGCTGAAGCAGAACGGCGCGGTCTCGCTGAAGCTGGCCGACGGTTCTGAATACGCCGCCGCCGGCAACATCGAGTTCCTGAACAACGAGGCGAACGTGAAGACGGACGCCGTGCAGGTGTACGCGTCGTTTCCGAACGCCGACATGAAGCTCATCCCCGGCAGCACGGTCACCGTGACGCTCTCGAAGAAATCCGCGAACAAAATGCCCGCGGTGCCGCCGTCCGCCGTGATGCACGATGCGCAGACCTCTTTCGTGTATGTGGTCGGCGAGGGCAACAAGATCGAACGCCGCGTGGTTGAGCTCGGCGACATGACGAAGACGCACCAGCTGATCAAATCCGGCGTGAAGGCCGGCGAGAAGGTCGTGTCCCAGGGTACCCACAAGGTCATGCCCGGCGACGAAATCATCCCCGCCCCGACCGAAGAGAAAAACTGATTCCGGGGGCAGCATAAGATGTTTTCAAAAATATTCATTGACCGGCCGCGATTCGCGATCGTCATCAGTCTGATCCTGGTCCTGGCGGGCGTGATCAGCCTTACCAAGCTCCCCGTCGCCGAGTATCCCGAGATCGCGCCGCCGTCCCTGTACGTGATGGCGAACTACCCCGGCGCAAGCGGCGAGGTGATCGCACAGACCGTGGCCATGCCGATCGAAGACCAGATCAACGGCGTGGACGACCTCCTCTACTTTTCGTCCGCGTGCAGCAACTCCGGTTCCTATTCCTGCACCGTTACGTTCAAGAGCGGCACCGACACCGACATCGCCATGGTGAACCTTCAGAACGCCATCAAGCGCGCCGAGCCCATGCTGCCGTCCGACGTGACGAAGCTCGGCATCACCGTGGAGAAACGCGGCAACGACATCCTCGCCGCCTACGCCTTCATCACGGACGAATCGACCCTGAGCCTGATGGAGCTGAACAACTACGTCAACGTGAACGTGAAGGACGCCATCACGCGTCTGGACGGCGTGTCGTCCGCCGAAGTGATGTCGCTGGAGGAGTACTCCATGCGCATCTGGCTGGATCCGCTCCGCATGGCCGGTCTCGGCATCTCCACGTCCGACATCTCCGCCGCGGTCCAGTCGCAGAACATCCAGGCCGCCGCGGGCAGCATCGGCACGGAGAAGAGCAACAGCTTCATGTCGTACAAGCTTAACGTGAAGGGCCGTCTCGTGACCGCCGAGGAGTTCGGCAACATCATCCTGCGCCATGATTCGGACGGCAGTATCGTGCGCCTCAGCGACGTCGCGAAAGTCGAAGTCGGCTCCAGTTCCTACGCCGGCCGCAGCGTGTTCAACGGACACCCCTGCGTGGCCCTGATGGTGAACCGCACCCCGGAAGCGAACGCCATGGGCACGGTCGGACGCGTGAAAGCCGAGCTCGAAAACTGGAAGAAACGTTTCCCCGCCGGCGTGAGCGTGGAGAGCGCCTATGACCCGACCGAATTCATCGAAGTGTCGATGAAGGAGATCGTGACGACCATCGTGCTGGCCCTGGCCCTGGTCGTGCTCATCACCTGGATCTTCCTTCAGGACTGGCGCGCCACCCTGATCCCGTCCATCGCGATCCCCGTCGCCCTGATCGGCACCATGACTTTCCTGTACGCCCTCGGCTACAGTATCAACACCCTCACGATGTTCGGCCTGATCCTCGTGGTCGGCTCGTTGTGCGACGACGCCATCGTGGTGGTCGAAAACTGCCAGGGCCTGATGGAACGCGAAGGGCTCGGCCCGAGGGCCGCCGCCGAGAAGACCATGCGCCAGATCACCGGCGCCATCATTTCCACCACGCTCGTGACCGTGTCCTGCTACGTCCCGCTGGCGTTCTACGGCGGCATGGTGGGCGTGATCTACGTTCAGTTCGCCGTCACCATGTGCATCTCGCTCTGCCTTTCCACGACCATCGCAATGACGCTCAGCCCCGCGCTCTGCGCCCTGCTGCTGCGCAAACCCGACGGCCATGTGCCGCTGCTGTTCCGCCCGTTCAACGCCGTGCTGGATTTCAGCCGCAAGATATACCTGTTCTTCACCGGATTCCTCGTGCGCTGGTCGCCCCTCGCCATGGTCCTCTTCGCCGGTATCGTGTTCGCCGTCTACTGGATGTTCACGCACTCCCTGAGCTCGTTCCTGCCGGAAGAGGACAAGGGCGTGCTCTTCTGCAACGTGGAACTGCCGAGCGGCGCGTCCGTCGAACGTACGGACGCCGTCCTGCGTGACATCCGCGAGAAGCTCGCCGGCGTGAAGGGCATCCGTTCGATCCTGGATGTGTCCGGCTTCAGCATGATGTCCGGTTCCGGTGAAAGCGTCGGCATCGCGATCGTGGCGCTGGATCACTGGGATAAGCGCAAGACGCCGGAACTCCAGCTCAACTCGCTCAAAAACGAGATACAGGGCCGTCTCGCGTCCATCCCGGACGCCAACATCACGGTGTTCGCCCCGCCCGCCATCATGGGCCTCGGCGCGGTCAACGGCGTGAGCGCGCAGGTCTGCGGCATCGGCGACGTCGACCCGATCGACCTGTCGAACGTGATGAAGAGTTTCACGCGTGAACTGATGATGGGCAGCAGCAATCTGATCGCGTTCGCCATGACGCCGTACAACGCCGACACCCCGCAGCTGTATCTGGACATCGATTTCGAGAAGGCGCAGATCCTCGGCGTCTCCCCGATCAGCGTCTACAACACCCTCCAGAGCAAGCTCGCCTCTCTCTACATCAACGATTTCACCATGGTCAGCCGCAATTTCAAGGTGAAGATGCAGGCGTCCGCCGACTACCGCTCCACCCTCGACGACATCCGCGAGATCCAGGTGGTCAACGACGTCGGCGAAATGGTCCCGCTGACCTCGTTCGGAACCCTGAAATACACCGTCGGCCCGCGCCAGATCTCCCGTTTCGACAAGATGACCAGCGCCGAACTGACTGTGAGCGGCCTCCCGGGCGCGAGTTCGCGCCTCATCATGGACGCGATGGAAAAAGCGCACCTGCCGGAGCAGTACCACCTGGAATGGACCGGCCTGAGCTATCAGGAACGCCAGAACGAAGGCCAGATCGTCTACCTCATGGCGCTTGCCCTGATGTTCGCCTACCTCTTCCTCGTCGCCCAGTACGAAAGCTGGACGATCCCCGTGCCCGTCATGCTCACCGTGACGTTCGCCGTCTGTGGCGCGCTGATCGGTCTTTCGATCACGGCGGGATCCTCGATTCAGAATCATATTCTGAAGTTCGGGACCCCGGATATGAGCATCTATGCCCAGCTCGGCATGGTCATGCTCATCGGCCTGTCCTCCAAGAACGCCATCCTCATGGTCGAATTCGCCAAGCAGGAGCGTGAGCACGGCAAGAGCATCGTGGAATCCGCCCTGAGCGGCGCCAGCCTCCGCTACCGCGCCATCCTGATGACCGCCTGGAGCTTCATATTCGGCGTGTTCCCGCTGGTCGTGGCGACCGGCGCCGGGTCCGGCAGCCGCCGGGCCATCGGCATCACCACGTTCTCCGGCATGATCATGGCCACGCTGATCGGCATTATGTTCACCCCGGCCCTCTACGCGTTCTTCCAGCACGTCCGCGAAACCGGCAAAAAGATTCTGCACCTCAACCGTCCGAGAGAATAATTCAGGAGCCTGATATGAGCAAAAAAGACCCCAAAGAATCGAATCTGCTGTTTCCCGTGCCGGATTCCGGCGACGTCGCCTCCGACGTGTGGCGCCTCATCATCCGCAGCAACGCCAAGATGCTGAACCTGCTTCTGCAGGAATGCCCCGAGATCGCCCCCGGCCAGAAGATTACCTTTTCCCGCATCCGCGTCCTGACCTACCTCGCGCAGGCCCAGGGCGAAAAGGTCAGCATCCGCGACCTCGCCGAGGAGCTCGGCGTGACCTCCGGCGGCGTTTCCCAGATGGTCGACAGCCTGGTGAAGAGCGACATGGTCTGCCGGACCGCGTCGAAGGACGACCGCCGCGTCGTCTACCTCTCCATCTCGGATTCCGCGAAGAAGAGCCTCGAGGTGCTGTCCAAGTACCTCCACGACCGTGTGGCGAAGGCCATGACGAATATCCCGGACCAGGACCGCGAGATCATGGCGCGTTCCCTCCGCACCCTCCTCACCGCCTTCTACGAGGACGTGGACTGACCGCTCCCCTGATCTACGAGGACGCGGACTGAGTCTCCCCTGAGCGACTGCTCGACCGCCGACTGGCCCGCCCGGCTTCTGCTCGGCTGCCGAGGGACCGCTCCCTGAGCGACTGCTCGGCCGCCGACTGAGCCGTTCTTCTGAGAAATTGCTCGGCTGCCGACTGGCCGCCCTCCTCACACAACACAAACAACGCCCTCCGATGCACCTGTTACGCACCGGAGGGCATCTGTTTTCAGTCTGTCGGGATTTGCGGAGAGTCCGCGGATGAGATAGGACTCCTTACAGGTTGGATCCAAGGGCGGTCAGTTTCTTGCTGAATGCTGTAAAGAGACCTTTCAGTTCGGCTTTCCGGGTTTTATCCTTTTCCTGCTGATCCTTTCTTTTTTGCAGATTGTTCTGGATTTCGACGAGTTTGTGGTAGAAGGAGTCTTTCGATTCTCTCATCGCATCGAACTGAGCCTCCACGCCGGATTCGATTTCATCGAAAGACTCGGAGAAATTGATTCTGGCTTTTCTGAGATCTTCCTGGTGTTTCTTATCCATGAAATAGGTCACGACATCGACGATCGAGCCGACCGCCGCCAGCCAGGGGCCCAGTCCCTTGATGAAATTCGTCAGTTTCGTCGCGCCCCACGGTTTGAATGTGTGTCCGAAGAAATGTGCGACCTGAAGGACGCCTTCCTTCGTGACGGATGCCGTCAGCTGGGCAAGGGTTGCGGCGCCTGTCTTGAAAAAGCTCAGATCGATCTGATTGGCGGAAGCCATTTCATTGAATCTCTGCGAGAATTCCTTGAGGCTTTTGTCGTATTCGATGGCGGCCTGTTCGACAGACAGGAAATCCTCGCTCAATTCACTGACGATCCGATCCAGATCATCCTTGAATTCCTGGTCGTCCATGATTTTTTCGAGTTCCAGCTCCGCCTTGTCCAGTTCTTCCTCAAGCTGGCGCAGTTTTTCATCCGAAAAATAACCGAGAAGCCGATACTTGAGTTCCTTGATATTCTGCCGGATACGCCGGATCGCCTTCGTTTCGGCTTCCTTATACTGCCGGATGGCTTTCGTAATGATCTGAACCTGACGCCTTGTGAATTCGTCCTCCTTCTGGTTCTGCGAGAAGAGTTCGATATGGGCGGAAAGGAATGCGTCGACGATATTGATGCGGGAAAGGATCTTTCCCGTGAGGGCCCGTTCCCTGATGAAGCGGTTGAGGTTTTGGATGAATTCCTCGAAATGGCTGTCTTTCACCAGTTCCGGTTCGCCGGTCATGTAGTCTTCGATGTCGACGATCGTGAAATGAAGTTTCGCCAGAGCATCCGCTCCGCCGACGAAGTCCGACGTGTCCTTTCTCCAGTTCACTTCGTTTTCGGCCGGCTCCATGTTGCGCTTGTTCATCAGGAGCATCGTCTTTTCGAAATACTTTCCCTGGATCAGTTTCTTGAAGTTTTCGCCGATTTCGCGCGTGAATCCCTGAATCGTGATCATGTAAATCAGGAGATCCGCCTTGCGGATATAATCGAGGGAGAGGGCGTCATGTTCGGGGCGTCCGGCATAGATGCCGGGTGTGTCGGCGAAGAGCACGTCTTTCCAAGGATAGACCTTGACGGAGTCCGTGGTGACCCCCTGTCCGATCACGATGCTGCCGTCTCCGGTCAGCGCCTGGAGGAGACTGGATTTCCCGGAGGAATACTGGCCGCAGACCGCGATCTTGAGCTTGCTTTCCTTTTCCTTTTCATCCAGGGTGTTCTTCAGCTTCGCGATATTGTCGCGGAGCATGGGGTCGTCTTTCAGCTGAAAGATTTCATTGCAGATCGAATGAAACTCTTCGCATTTTTTCGGATAGTCGAATTGTGCCATTTCATTTTTTCCTTTATGTAAGTTGTTTTGGGTGTTTTCGAATATGTGTCCGAACGAAAAACGGTCCGGCAACGATCAACCGAACGTACCGAGCAGCGCTTCCTGCTCCTTGATGAGCTGCCTGATATGCGACGCCAGTTTCTTCCGGTTCTCTTCGGCGATTTCGTCGAGTTTCTGGTTGAGTCCCAGAAAGTCGTCGCAGATTTTCAGCAGTTCTTCCTGCGTGGAGATCGCGAGGTTGAGGTTGCTTCTGATGACCGGAAAAACATTCTTTTTGCAATGCTCCCGAAGATGATCCGATAAATCCTTGATGTTTCTGTCGAAGGATTCATCCAATTGTCTTTTCAGTTTCTGGATTCTTTCTTCTCTGCTGCTGAACAGTTTGGATAAAATGGTGAAGAGAACGGACAAACCGCCAAGGACCCACCCCAGAGGCCCGGAAAAGAATGCTGCGATAAATCCCCCGATCCCGGTCAGGATTCCTCCGATCCGGAAAACTTCTTTCCAGGGCAGGATACTTGCCCCGACCCCTTCGAAATCCTCATTGGTTTCCAGGATGAAATCGAGCTGGCGGGACATTTCCTCCAACTCTTCGGAAATGGTCCGGGAAAAATCGGTGAGGATTTCACCGGCGACTTCTTTGATGTTCTCCTCCGAAAAATAAGATCCCCAAAGGAATTGAATCGTCGATTTGTCGTAATCGTGGTCGATGCACCTCTCCGCAAAACTGTATGTGTTGACTCTATCCCGGAACCTGGTCCTGAGTTCGGATTCGAGTTTCCGGGTGAAAGAGGAAATCTTGTTTTCGATTTTCTGTTTTGTTTTCCGGATCAGAGCAAGAACCTGCTCGACGTTGCCCCGGCATTGTTCGATCGGCCTTCTGTTTTCCTCGGAGAAGTGCCTGACATGGGAAATGAAGCATTCCCGGATCGTTTCGGCCCGGATGGCCGCGCCGCGCTCGATGATGTTTTCCACGAGGTAGTTCCTGATCTCTCTGAATCTGGAAAGATCGTACAGCTCGGCTCTTGTCACCTCGTTGGTTTGGTAGAACTTTTTCAGTTCCCGGTTATTTCCCCGGCTGAAAAAAGCTGCCTGGGCGTGAAACGGAAGAATCTTCGGATTCCGGTTTCCCACGGCTTCGCGGATGCGTTCGATGTTGCCACGCTGGAATTCCGCGGAAATCTCCTTTTCCTTCTTTCGCAGTTTGAATTTCCTGTAATCCGAAAGGTCGGACTTCACGTTCAGCAGGACGAGGACGTCTTTTCCTCTTTCGAGGATTTCCCGGAGATAGTCGAGTTCGGCTTTTTCGATGTTGTCGGAAATGAACATGAAGAGGGCGATGTCCGATTTCAGGAGGAGTTCGTACGCCATGCGCTCCTCTTTCCCGATTCCGTCCTTTTTTCCCTCCGTGTCGCGGACGGACAGGCTTCCCGGAGTGTCGTAGACTTTCAGATTATACCAGTCGTACTGATGAATGTCGGTCGTCGTACTCTGTCCGCCCTTGCCGATGCTTTTTCCTTTGCCCTTTGTCAGCGCTTCCCGGACGGTGCTTTTCCCGGATTTCGTTTTTCCGAACAGCACGATCTTGAAAACGGACAGATCGTCTTTCAGCTGTTCCGTTTCCTTTTGAATCTCGTTTATGGATTTCTCCAGCGAACGGGAGAATCCATCAATGGTTTTCCGGAGGGTTTCCGCCGCCTGTTTCTGGTCCGGGGCGTTCTGGTCCTGGGGTAATACGTTGGCCGAAACGATTTTGATATGCTGTGTCTTTCCCTGAATCGTCCGAATCTCTTGTCCTATTTCCTGAACCCGTCTGATTTCGCCCTGGACATACTGATATTCGGACATGGCGATCTTTTTGCAAAAAGACAGGGCCCTCAGGTAAACGGAATACTCCTCTATGATCGGGATGATTTCGAATTCGGGCAGAAGCGAGCCGAGATCCCGTTTGAATCGCAATCCCTGAACGGTCGATTCGAGGTCTTGCAAAGCTGATAAGAACTGATTCATCGCTCAGCTCCGTTCATTTCTGAAATTCCGCTACGGTGTCGCGCAGTTCCTTCAATTTTTCCGAAACGGCAGGGATCCTGGATTCATAGGACTGCACCCTTGCGTCGATGTCGGCGGTGTACTGTTCTGCGTTTCTTTTGATTTCGAGAAACTTATCCTGAATCATTTTTTCACATTTGCCGAATTCATCTTTGATTTTTTCAATGGCTGCTATGTCTTTCGACATCCTTTTTTCCAGTTCCGCGGTCATTTCCTTCACGGACTGGTTTTGTGTTTCTGCCTGCTTCAACAACTGCTCCGTTTCCTGCAGTTTTTCTGCCAGCAGCTTGTAGTGGCCGTCCATTTTTTCGAGGATGTTGTCTTCGCGGGAAAGACTGGCGAGCACTTTGAAGCATTGAAACATTTTTTCCTCCTGTTCCTGTGTTCGATCGGGATAATAGAAACTGCCGAAATGAACTCAAAAGAAATCAAAACGACCCGGCTTGTCGGTTTTTTACGAAAATATAACGCATAAGTAATAGAATGCAAGCGTCTTTTTCATAAAAAACAAAGAAAAAAGGCGATTTCGGAGGAGAAAAGAGCAGGGCTGTTGGAGGCGTTAACGCCGCGAGCGGGGGCGCATGGACAGAATGGACTGCGGGGGCGGTCTATTGGCCGGCTGCGGATCAGAAGAAGGTGTCGGGGACGGCGGAGGTGACGTCGAGCTTTTCGAAATAGTACCAGTCCTGGCTGGGGAGGTAGTTCACGCAGTAGATGAATCTGCGTCCGTTCTCGATGCGGGAGATCGTGCCGTATTTGGTCTCCTTGAACTGGCGGAAGAGGTCGGCGTCGTCGAAGCGGATGGTGAGGGAGTCTTCCTTGTTCGTTTCCATTGCGCCCGCGAACCTGGCTCCTGTTGAGAGGAGGATCAGGCCCGAATCGTCTATCAGGGATTTTTCCAGGACGTTTGTCCCGGTGTTGCCGTGCGAATTCAGGTCGCGGATGATGGTGTTCAGGTGCAGGTCGAAGCCCGCGACGCCGAGGAATTTGCCGGCGGTGTCGAGCATGGGGACGTTACAGGAAAGCAGATAGCCCGCGGCGGCGGTATTGCCGGGGTAGGGTTTGCTCCATGCGAACCCGCCGTCGCCCTCCTGCGCGGTCTTGTACCAGTGGCGTCCGCGCGGATCGTAGTTCGGCGCGTATGTTCCGCTGCCGGGGTACACGACGTACTGGCCGTCCGGGAATCCGAAGAGCAGGAGGTGGAGCGGGATTCCGGTGAGGCGGAGATACTCGTTCCGGTCCGAGGGCGAGGCGTCCGCGACCTTGCGCGGGAGGCGTTCGAGGAAGACGTTCATGATGGGGTTGCGGAGGTGGGCAAGGACATGCAGACGTCGTTTCTCGATGTCGGTGAGCTTGTCGCCGTGGATGGTCTTGTGCGCGAAATGCGAGAAATCGATCTTGCGGTGGTACACGGAGGAATACAGCAGCGAGGCGGGCGGGTCCTTCGCATCGTTCCGCATGGAGGAGACGGGCATCATGCAGTCGGGGATGTCGTTCTCGTCGTCCATGTCGGTCTCGTAGAGGAAGATGAACTCGGATGTGATTGCGGAAAGGAACTGGGCGTTGCGCGTGATATTCATTTCGATGTAGTCGGCGCTGGCTGTGGATTTGAGCTGGGCTTCACTGAGTTCGAGGCTGTAGTTGTGCCTGGCGTCGATCATGCTGATCCGGCGGTAGCAGGTGATGCCGGTCGTCAGGAGCAGGGTGAGGATGCAGACGACGGCGAAGATCAGAGAGGAGCGTTTGTGGTGCGCGGCGAAGGCTGAGAGTTTCCCGAAGAGATGGTACGGGTTCGCGGTGGTCTCCTCGCCGCCCATGTAGCGGCGGATGTCCATGCCGAGCTCGCGGACAGTCTGGTATCGTTCGTCGCGGTTGTAGGCTGTGGCCTTCGCGATGATGGCCTTCAGGTCGGGGTCGATCCTGAATCCGTATTTATGGCGAGTTTCGGCGATGCGTCCTTCGCGGATCATGGAGACGACCTCGGCGCTGGTGCGCGCCATATAGGCTTCGCGGAGGGTGACGACCTCGAAGAGGATGAGCCCGAGCGCGTAGATGTCGGCCCGCTGGTCGGTGTGCTCGCCGTGGATGGCTTCGGGGGAGAGGAACCGCGGGGTGCCGGAGATGGTGTTCGGTTTCACCCAGGTGGCGGGATCGTATCCGGGCTCCTCGATCTGGCGCGCGATGCCCCAGTCCATGATATAGGTTTCGCGGAATTCGCCGATGAGGATGTTTTCCGGCTTGAGGTCGCAGTGCATGATGTTGCGGTTGTGGGCGTAGTCCAGGGCGTCGCAGACGCGGAGGATGACCTCGAGGCGGTACATCAGGGACTTGCGTTCGTCGAACTGTTCGATGCCGACCGTGCGGTACTCGTAGTCAAGCTGCTCCAGATAGTCCTTCAGCGTCTTGCCGTCGACGAGTTTCATCACGAGATGGAGTCCGTCCTTGTCGTCTGTGTTCAGCGAGTAGATCGGAATGATCGCGGGATGGCTGAGCTGGGCGGTGACGCGTGCCTCCTGGATGAACTGGCCACGCGAGAACTGGTCCTCGGGCTGGGGCTTCAGCGTCTTGATGGCCACGAGCCGGCGCAGGTTCAGATCCATCCCCTCGCGGATGATGCCCTGGCCGCCTTCGGCGAAGACTTTGCCCGGCCGGTATTCCGCGTTGATGTCCTCCAGCTTCACGTCCAGCTGGTCGTCGAACCGGACGACGGAATGGTCCACGTGCGTGAATGTGACGGTGGTGTCCTGTTCGCGGTTGAGGTTCTTCAGCCCGACATTGATCGAGGTTACGGTATGGACTTTCCCGGATGTTGTTCCGCGGTTCATCGGATGCCTCCTTTCCGGTCGGGTCCGGCATCCGTCAGAAAATCGCGCAGACGGATCTTTTCCACGTACCATTCCTCCATTGCGGGGACGTCTGCAAAGCAGTAGACGAACGGGCCGCCGGGCTCCTTGCGGATGATCGCGCCGTATTCCTTTCCGTTCATCCAGTCCGTCAGCCACGGATCGGGGTACTGCCCTTTTTCCAGGTTGACGGTCGGCGGCTTGTCGGGGCCGTTGTTCATGCGTTCCATCTTGATGTGTCCGTCCTTCGCGATAAAATACTGTGATGCGATTCCGTGCGGGAGATTGTCGGCTTCTTTCAGGATCTGGTCGATGTAGCGCCCGGAGACGAGGATCGCCGCGGCGCCGAGCGGATTGGACGGCGGTCCCAGCGGGATCGAGACGGGCAGGACGACGCGTTCCGCCCCGGCAATGGCGTCTTTGATTGTCGCGGGCAGATTCCAGAACGCCTTGTCCCTGTGCGAGGCAATGGCCTGGTCGTACCAGCAGGTCTCGCCGGAAAGCTCAGACTCCGTCATTACGGTGTAAGGATAGTGCAGGGACGATCCGTCGGCCAGCACGATCTGAATGCGGTAGACCGGGCTGATGCTTTGCGTGAGGCGGTTGATCTGCTTGTCCGTGTTTTCCTTGGTGACATGGGCGTTCAGCGGGGCCTGGAGCATATAGCGGAAGAGGGTGGGCTGGAGCATGCCGAGCCGCGTGAAGTCGGGATTGTTCAGGTCGTCCGCGCGCCCGGCCTCGATCTTCCGGAAACTGACGGAGTCGCCGTAGGCCGGGGAATACTCGGTGTGGAGCCCGGCGTTCCCTGCGACGGCCTTGTCGTCCGGCGGCGCCAGATACTGTTCGCCGTTGTTCCTCGCCTGTATGTGGCCGGAAAGCAGGAACTCGGTCTCGAACTTGATGGATTCGAGCATGGCATTGAACTTTTCGGCCTGAAGGTTGAACTGATGGGCGGTTTTCCGGCAGGCGGACTGAGCCTTGCCGAGCACATGGTCGTCGAGATAGGACATCTGCGCCAGCCGGACGTCGTTGAAGATGTTGTACGCTATGAGCGCGCCGACCAGGAAGATCAGCGTCATGAATCCCAGGAACATGCGTCTGTGGTGCGCCCTGATGAGCTTCGCGAAGCGTTTCGACAGGCTGATCCTGCGCACGGAGACCTCATCCGAATGCAGGAAGCGGCGGACGTCGTCGGCGAAATCGCTTACGGATGCGTAGCGGTCTTCGGGGGCGGGTGCGGTGGCCTTCTGGATGATCGCCTTCATGTCCGGGTCGATCGCGCCGCCGAACCGGTGCTCGAGCGTCGGCCGGACGCCGTCCCCGAGGAGCTCCAGGATCTCCGGAGCCGGGGCGTCCGGGAACGGCGGGTGAAGCGTGACGAGTTCGTAGAGGAGCATGCCGAGGGCATAGATGTCGGAACGGATGGAAGGTTCCCCGCCGGAAACGATTTCGGGCGCGATGAAACGCGGGTCGAGGATTTCCGGCATTTTGCGCTTCTCCTGCGCGGGATCGTTCGCCGCGGAGGTGAAATGTGCGTATCCCCAGCCTTTGATGTAGACTTCGTGGTATTCGCCGATCAGGATGTTCTGCGGATGCAGGTTCGCGTGCATGACGCCGCGGCTGTGAGCGTAGACCAGGCCGTCCGTGATGCCGAGGAAGAGCTCAAGACGGAAACTCAGCGAGGCGGCCTCCTCCGACGCGCGGAAGCCCGCGCCGCGGTAATGCGACGTGATCCGGTCCACGTATTTGCGGAGGTCCGTCCCGTCGGTCAGCTTCACGGCGGAATGCAGCCCGCCGCGGTAGTCGCGGTTGATGCTGTAGACGGGCAGGACGGACGGATGGTCGAGCTGGGCCGAGATTTCGGCCTCGGCGAGGAAGCTGGCGCGTTCGTCCGGGTCCAGGAGCCGTTCGTCGCGCAGCGAGTACACGGCCACCTCGCGTTCGAGCCCGAGGTCCTCCCCGATGGAGACCACATAACGCCCCCCTTCGGCGAGCTTGCGTTCGATCTCGAACCGGTCCTCCAGGTCGGCCAGGTGCGTCTGCGCCTCGTCCTGGTGCCCGACTTCGGCGCGTTCGCGGTGGCGGTCCATCCCGTCGATTTCCGCGCCGACGTCGCGCTTGCCCGAACCGGTCAGGGAGGAAAGGATCGATGTCGGGTTGAGCAGGATGTGCTGGATGCGCGTACGGGCTCCGCCGAGTATGGTCTGCGTTTCGTTGGAAGACACCCGCGTGATGCCGTTCTCCGGGCTCAGAACGATGGTGCGGTCGGGCGCGCCGTCCTGCATGACCATGGTGCGGTCGGGCGAATCGTCCTGCATGACCATGGTGCGGTCGGGCGCGTCGTCCTGCATGACCATGGTGCGGTCAACCGAATCCGTATCCATGACCATGGTCCGTTCTGGATCGGATGCCGGCGCGGACGGGGGCTCCGCGGGCGCGGCGCCGGATGGCGTTTTGTCCGCTTCGACTGCGTCGTGTCTGAGTTCATCGTCCGTCACGTGGAAGTCTCCGGGAAGGGAAGATCAGGTTATTTCGGGAATCCGACGGCCTGCGCGAGGATCACGGTCATCTTGTCGTCGAGCTTGAAGACTTTGCGGACGCCCTTTTCGTCGTACATGCCAAGGGAGACGGTGCCGAGTCCCTTCGAGGCGGCGTAGAGGTACACGTCCTGCGAGGCTTCGCCCACGTGGATCGCGGGGTACTTGATGTCGTTCGGGAACTTGGTGGAATCGCTGGCGTAGACGAGGATGCAGGCGGAGCTGTTCGCCATGTTTTTGTTCATGATGAGTTCTGCGCGGAAGTCTCCGGCGTCGATGCGTACGAGCTTGTTTTCCTTCGCATCGTAGTGGTATGCCGCGCCCGGAAGCGCCACATAGACTTCGAGGTCCTGCTTGTTCATCGCGGTCGGGATCGTGCGCTTGCCGTCGGGACGGTTCACGCCGTTTGCGGCGTAGAGGATTTCGGAAAGCGTGGCGGCGTCAAGTTCGCCGGGCTTGTAGTCGCGGACGGTCTTGCGTTCCGCGAGCGCCTGCATGAGCGGCATGCCGCCGGTTTTGGCGGGCGCGGGGAGGGCGACCGCTTCAAGTTTCGGGTCGATTTTCGCGGCCGCGGCGTCCTGCGCGGGGCAGGTGAACGCGGCAAGGAACGCGAGCGAGGCGGCGGCGAGGATGGCGAGATGTTTCATGGGAAAGGCTCCTTTCTTGCTGGAGTTGTTGGTTGGAAACGGGTGATTCAGAAACAGTTCTCCGGGGCGGGGAAGGTCTTCCCCTTGACTTCGGCGATGTATGCGGCGATTGCCTGCTCCGCCATAGTCCCGATGTGGCAGAACCGTCTGGCGTGTTTCGGCAGGAATCCCTCGGTGTAGCCGAGCAGATCGCTGATGACCTGCACCTGGCCGTCGCAGTCCGGGCCGGCGCCGATCCCGATGGTAGGCACGCCGACGGCGGAGGTGATCTTCGCTGCGAGTTCGGCGGGGACGCATTCCAGCACCATGGAGAAGACGCCGGCGTCCTCAAGTTCCTTGGCGCGGGCGATGAGTTCGGCGGCTTCTTCCTCGCCGCGACCCTGCACCCGGTAGCCGCCGGACGTCTTCACGGACTGCGGCAGCAGCCCGATGTGCCCCTGGACCGGGATCCCGGCCTCGACGAGCGCGCGGACGGAGGGCAGGGTGGACGGGGTGCATTCGAGCTTGATGGCGTCGCATCCGGCCTCCTGCATGAACCGCGCGGCCTCGCGGAGCGTATTCTCCACGCCGAGGTGGCAGGTCATGAACGGCATGTCGCCGACGATGAAGGTGTTCGGCGCGCCGCGGCGGACGCACTGCGCATGGTGGACCATCACGTCCATGGTGGCGGGGATGGTGTCGGCGTATCCGAGGGTGTTCATGGAGAGCGAGTCGCCCACGAGGATGAAGTCGATCCCGGCGGCTTCGGCGAACGCCGCGGTCGGCGCGTCGTAGGCGGTGATCATCACGATCTTCTCGCCGTTCTGCTTCATTTTCCGGAACGACCGGACTGTTTTCTTCACGATGTCCGCCATGCGGCACCTCCGTATCTGAACTGAAATAGTGTGTTTGCCTGGTTTCCGGGACAGGGCCGACGCGCGGAAAGGCTCCCCATACGGGATTCCCGGCTCCGTGCGCCCGCGTGCATCCTGTCTGCTGTCGTCCGGGACGCCCCGGATTACAAAATATAACACGGAAAACAAAAAAGTACAACAAAAAAAGGGCGTGAATGCGGAAAAAGATTTGAAATTCTCCTTTTTCGGATTAGTTTATCATGAGGAAAGGCTTTTCAGTTATGGCTAAATCGAAAAAACAATCCAGACAGTCCGGACAGTCCCGCGAACGGCGTCGGGTGCTCTACAGCGGCGTCTTCTCCGCCGCGTCCGCCGGGTTCGGCTTCGTGAAGGTCCCCGGCGATCCGACCCTCGAGTTCTTCATCCCGCGCAAGTACACCGGGCATGCCCTGGACGGCGACACGGTCGAGGTCGAGCAGATTCCGGACGAACGCGACACGACATATTCGAAACGCAAATCCGGGCCGGTCGGCCGCATCGTGTCCGTCACCGGCCGCAACCGCGAATTCGTGGTCGGCTGCCTGGATTCCCTGCACGAAATCCGTCCGCTGGACAAGCATCTGCCGGAGACCATCCGCGTGAACTCCGTGCCCCGCAACGCCAGAAAGGGCGACTGGGTGCGGGTGAAGCTGCTCGACGACGGCGCGAACCATACGGAACAGCTCCGCGGCCATGTGGAGCGTTCGATCGGCTCCGCGGGCGACGTGGCGCACGACCTGGACGCCATCGCCGCCGAATTCGGCTTGCCCCCGGCCTACACCGCCGAGGAAGAGGCCGAGGCGCTGAAGATCACGCCGCTGGAGATCGAACGGGAGGACCTTTCCGCCCTGTATACGCTCACAATCGACCCCGCGGACGCGCACGATTTCGACGACGCCATCTCCGTCCAGCCCTCGTCCAAAGCCGGCGTGATCACGCTCGGCGTCCATATCGCCGACGTCGCGACATGGATCCGCTCCGGCTCCAAGTTCGACAAGGCCGCCGCGTACCGCGCGTTCTCCTCGTATCTCCCCGGCAAGTTCCTGCCGATGCTTCCGAAACCGCTCACCGCGAAGATCAGCCTCCGCGAAAAAGTCCTTTCCCCCGCCCACAGCGTAATCTTCACCGTGCGCCTCAGCGACGGCAAGATCCTCTCCTCGCGCCGCGTCCACTCGCTCGTGAAAGTGGACCGCCGCCTCGACTACGACACCGTGCAGGCGTTCCTGGACGATCCGGCGAAACGCCCGAAAGGCTGGAAGAAGCAGGACGCGGAGAACGTGCTGCTCCTCCATAAGCTCGTGAAGAAGATGCGAGGCTGGCGCGCGAAACACGAACAGTTCCTCTGGATCGACGTGCCGGAGATTCGCGTGCTCTGCGACGAGGCCACACACGAGATCAGGGGGCTCCTCCGCCGCATCCCGTGCGCCGCGGACGGCATCGTGGAGGAGTGTATGCTCGCCGCGAATTCGGCCGTCGCGAACGAGCTGATCGAGCGCGGCGTCGGCGGTCTCTTCCGCATCCACCCCGAACCCGACCCCGAGAAGCTCGACGAATTCGAAGGGTTCGTCTCCGAGGCGTTCGGCATCTCCGCGGGCGACCTCGCGTCCGGACGCACCGCCTGCATGAACTTCCTCGAAAAACTTCCGGACGACCACCGCAAGCCCGTGATCCTGTCGCGGTTCCTCCGGGCGATGGCGCGTGCGAGCTACAGCGAGAACCCGGAACTTCATTTCGGCCTCGGCAAGATGCGCTATTCGCACTTCACCAGCCCGATCCGGCGTTACCCGGACCTGGCGCTCCATCAGCAGCTGCTCGCGCTCGATCTGAACAAACGCCTGCGCTCCAAACAGAAGCTCGCGGAGATCGCCGTGCTTTGCTCGAAGAAGGAGGAACGCAACGACAACGCGTTCTACGCCGCGAACGACCGCATGAAGCTTCATTTCCTGAAGAACAGCGGCGCGCTGGAGAACACCACCATGTACGAGGCGATCATCCAGAAAGTCACTTCGTCCGGGCTCATGTGCGAGATCCCCGAACTCGGGATGCTCGGTTCCGTCCCGCTCTCGCGTTTCCGCACCCGCGTTTCGCGCCGTCATTCGCGCTATTCCTCGCGCATGGAGAGCGGCCACACCGGATACCGTCCCGGCGATTTCATCTACATCGCGCTGGACAGCATCGACCTGGTGCGCGGCCAGGCGCGGTTCCGTCCCGTCATTTAACCGTCATTCAGATAAGGATTCCCGATATGAGACTTTCCCTTCGTTTCCTGCCTTTGGCCGTGCTCGGCATGGCTCTGCTGGCTTCCTGCAACACCACGACGTTCGAGGTGCCGAAGATCGGTTCTCGCTTCGAAGACACGAAAAAACTTCTGGACTACGATACATCGCTGAATATGTACGTCATCCCGCTCGACAAGTACGAGACGCTCGAATACGAGAAGTTCGACATCACGATCCCGAAGGACGATGTGGTAGAGTACTATGCTCCGGCGCTCTCCAATTCCTCCAATTACGCCGAATTTTATGTGCGGAATCTGCCGCCCCAGACCGATTTCTTCGGCCGCGCCATGTACGCTCAGAATCAGGAAGGCTGGAAGAGCCTCACCGATATACAGAATTTCTATAAGGCAAAATACACGCCGGACAAGTATGCCATCAGCCTCGAAACGCGCATCACGAAGCATGATGGCTACAACTGCGTGGAATACGACATCGTGGCGCGTCTGCCCGAGACCGGCAAGCTCATGGCTGTGCATGGTTTCTGCACATTCGATCCGAAGAACCCCGGCTACATCTTCGACATCGGCGCCGGCCGCACGGCTTATGAAAAGGACATCGACAATGATTTCCTGATCCGGGCATCCGGCCTCTTTTTCGAGGCCGTGAAGTTCCACCCGTAAGCCGGAAGTAAATTCGTTTTCCAATAGAAAAGAATCGGGCGGTGCGGAGAATGTCCGCGCCGCCCTGTGTTTTGTCGTTTTTTCCGGTCTGATTTGATTCGGTTCAGCCGCGGAAGGCGTTGATGGCGTCGCGGAGTTTCAGCGCTTCGCGGCGGGCCGCCTCTGCGAAATCCTCGCCGTTCGAGGCGAAGATGATCCCGCGCGAGGAGTTGATGACCAGTCCGGTCTTGTCCGCGGTGAGTCCGTTGCGAAGTACGCCCTCCAGGTCGCCGCCCTGCGCGCCGATGCCCGGCACGAGCAGCGCCACGGAGTCGCCGACGCGCCTGCGGATTTCGCCGAGTTCGGCGGGGCAGGTGGCGCCGGTCACGAGCAGGACGTTGTGGTTGTAGTTCCACACGGTGGAGATGCGTTCCGCGAGATACTGGTAGAGCAGCTCGCCGTTCTGGAGCACGAGCTCCTGGATCTCCTTCGCGCCGCCGTTCGAGGTGCGGCAGAGCACCACGACGCCCTTGTCGGCGCAGTCGAGGAACGGCTTGATCGCGTCCATGCCCATGTACGGGTTCACGGTCACGGCGTCCGCCCGGTAGCGCTCGAACGCCTCGGAAACGTACATGCGCGTGGTGTTGCCGATGTCCGCGCGCTTGGCGTCCAGGATGACCGGCACGGACGGTGCGGCCTCGTGGATGTAGCGGATGGTCTCGGCGAGCTGGTCGTCGGCGTCCTGCGCGGCGTAGCAGGCGGCCTGCGGCTTGTACGCGCAGACCAGGTCCTTTGTGGCGTCGATGATCGCCTTGTTGAACGCGAACACGGGCTTGTCGAGGCCGCGGACGCAGGCGGGGAGTTTGGCGGGGTCCGGGTCGAGCCCGACGCAGACCAGCGAATTGTTGTTGCGCCAGGCGGCGCGGAGTTTGTCGTAGAAGTTCATATCGGTCTCCATGTATGTTATGTTGCCTTGAATCGGTTTTAAGCCGGATTTTGCCTCAGGTCCGCCTCATTTGCTCTTCACTTTCCTCACGCGGATCGCGATGAACTCCTTTCCGGGGAGGTCGAGATGGAACCGCCCCTTCATGATCCCGCGGTCGTCGATCGTCATGTTCCACGTGTCGATCACCTCCACATGGTAGGACGCGTCCGGGTCGAGCTTGTTGAAGTCGCGGTATTTCGGCCGATTGCGCCCGAAATAGAAGAGCATGTAATTGGGATTGCTCTCGGCGCAGGCGGCGAGGTCGTCCCATTCCTGCATGGTGCGGCGCAGTCCGAGGCCGGGCGTCTGGTACAGGATTTCTTTCAAAAACTTCAGGCGCGGCGCGCTGTCGCCCCAGAGCTTGCCTCCGTGGCTCCACCACAGGACGCCGTCGTGCCCGACGTAGGTCTCGCCGTGCGTGGCGTAGCCGCCGCGGACCGTGGCCTCCCAGAACCGCCGCACGAGCTCCGGCCCGGCGATGTTGCCCCACATGTACGGGATGTCGCCCTCGTACTGGATTTCATCGAGCACGACCGGCTTGTTGTATTTGCCGCGGTACTGGTCGGTGAGCTCGGCGCAGACGTAGAAATCCTGCCGCTGGATGCTGCAGTGCGTGATCCACGGCTTCGTGTAGTCGTAGAACGGCACGCAGTTGTGGATGCTCCGCAGATGGTGGTACCAGTCCTTCTCCTGAATGAGCGCGGCGTAATGCTCCCAGTCGTCGACCGTCTTGTTTTTCATGATGTCGTACTCGTTGGCGAAGCTCCACCATACGTTGGCGTATGCGCTGTAGCGCGCCGCCATGTAGGTCAGGTAGAAGTCGTTCGCCTCGGCGGGCATCTTGCTGAATCCCCATTTGTCGTAGGGGTGGAACAGGATCAGGTCGCACTCGATCCCGAGTTTGCCGAGCGTCTCGACAGCCTCGTCGATGCGCGCGAAATACGCCGGATTCGGCCGCGTGTAGTCCCAGTCGTATTCCTTCTCGCTGCCTTCCTTCAGCAGGAACGGGTACAGGTCGGGCTCCTTCTCGTTGAAGACATAGTGCTTCGGGAAGATGCAGAACCGGATCTTGTTGAAATAGCCTTTGGAGAGCGTCTCGACGGTCTGCTTCCGTACGGCTTCCGGCTGGTTCAGCCACGCGTAGCACGTGGTGCCGACCGGATAGAACGGCGTGCCGTCCTCGTGGGCGAAATGGAACGTTTTCGCCTGATGCACCGGACCGTGGCTGCCTGGTTCCGGTTCCGTCACCTCGAAGCTGCCCCAGAGGTACCATTGAGCCTCTTCTTCCCCGACCGGGCCGATTGAGAATCTGTTTTTTCCCGTCATCCTCGGCATGAACCGTATGCGCCATTGATCGCCATCGCGGAATCCCTCGGCGATGCTGTCCATCACGTCGCCGCGCATGATGCTGCCATGGATCCTTTCCGGGTTGCCGGGAAAATCGGTGATCTTCACCTCGAACATGCCCCACTGCGGCACGGATGCCGGAGCCTCGACCTGAGCCTTGACATCGGTTGCCGGCTCTGTGCCGCAGGTCCAATGCGGCGCTGACGCGGCTGCATCAGTCTGGGGCGCGGCAGCCCCGCCCTGTGCGAAAGCCTGTGCGGCGAAGAAAAGTCCGAAAAGCGAGAAAGCGATGCGTCTGCGTGAGATCATAGGTAAATCGGCTCCTGAAGGTTGTTTTTTGCGAAAAGGTGTTTTGTTACTATACCCCCCGGCGACCGTGATTTCAAGAAACATCCCTCTTTTTCCGCGAAATTGGGAGGACAAGTCCTCCACTGCGGTAGTGCCGGGCTGACGCTCCGGCACAGCCTGAATTTCGGGAAACCTTTGTCCGCGGACTTGCTTTTCCGGGGAAAGAATGTAAATTATAAGGTACTGTTTTTTCATAATTATCACGATCGAAAGGCGGCAGACATGCGTAAACGCGAACAAGTCAAGGTACTGATCATCACCGGCGCAGGGTTGAACTGCGAAAAAGAGACGGCGGCGGCTTTCGCCTCCTGCGGCGCGACCGCGGAACAGGTCCATCTGAACGATCTTCTGGCCGGGAAGCGCACGCTCGGCGAATTCCATATCCTCGCCCTGATCGGCGGATTCTCGTTCGGCGACCACCTCGGATCCGGTACGGTCTTCGCGAACAAGCTGAAATTCAAGCTGACGGACGACCTGCGGAAATTCGTGGCCGACGGCAAGCTCGTGATCGGTATCTGCAACGGATTCCAGACGCTCACCCGTCTGGGGCTCGCACCCGCGCTGGACGGCCAGTACCTCACGCAGCAGGCCGCGCTGACCGAGAACGACAGCGGCGTGTTCCGCGACGACTGGATCACGCTGAAGGCCGACCCGGAATCCCCTTGCGTGTTCACGCGCGGCATCGACGTGATCCGCATGCCCATCCGCCACGGCGAAGGCAAATTCGTCGCCGATCCCGACGTGCTGGCGCGCATCGAGTCCGGCCACCTCGCCGCGGTCCGCTACTGCGCCGCCGACGGAACCCCCGCCAAGGGATTCCCGGAGAACCCGAACGGCTCGCTGAACGACATCGCGGGCATCTGCGACGAGAGCGGCCGCATCTTCGGCCTCATGCCGCACCCGGAGGCGTTCCTGTCCCCGTTCAACGCCCCCGACTGGCAGAAACAGAAGCTCGAAGGCAAACTCCCCGAGTGGGGCGAAGGCCGCGTGATCTTCGAGAACGCCGTGGAGTTCGCGGCTTCCTGCCTCTGATCGGCAGACAGGAAAACCCGCCAGGCACTTCTTCGAAACCGTCCTTTTCCGTCTCCGCGAAACCGTGAAAACGGTCATTTTTCGGAAAAAAAGAGGAAAATGATTTGAAGATTCGGAAAATGGCGTTATATTAAATCGTTTATTTTTAGTCAAAAAACGCATACACATACAACCGCAACCCGGAGAAAAGACATGTACGCAGTAATCAAAACCGGCGGCAAACAGCTGAAAGTCCAGGAACAGGACATCGTTGCCGTCGAACGCATCGAAGGCGAAGTCGGCGCGAAGATCACGTTCGACGAAGTTCTGGCCAAGGGCGAAGGCGCGGACCTCACGGTCGGCACCCCGCTGCTCGACGGCGCCAAAGTCGAAGCCGAGATCGTGGAGCAGTTCCGCGGTCCGAAGCTGATCGCATTCAAGATGAAACGCCGCAAAGGCTGCCGCAGACGCAAAGGCCACCGCCAGGAACTCACCCAGGTGAAGATCCTGTCGATCGCGTGAAAGTGACCCCGCCCTTATGAAATATGACTCGAACGGAGCTTTGCTCGAGACCGACATTCCCGAACTCCCGCGACCCCATCGGGGTAAGGTGAGAGATGTTTACGACTTAGGGGATTCCCTTTTATTTGTAGCGACCGACCGCATCAGCGCGTTTGACTGCGTGATGCCGAACGGCATCCCGGACAAGGGCCGCGTCCTGACCGCGATGTCGCTGTTCTGGTTCGATTATATTTCATGGGCGCAGAATCATCTGCTCTGCTCGGAGGTGAGCGACTTCCCGAAAATACTCCGGAAGTACGACAAGGACCTCGAGGGGCGTTCGATGATCGTGCGCAAGGTGAAGCCTATCCCGATGGAGTGCATCGTGCGCGGCTACCTGACGGGCAGCGCCTGGAAGGAATACAAGCGCTACGGCACCGTCGGCGGCTATGAAGTGCGCGACGACTACCGTCTGTCCGAGAAGCTCGACAAGGCGCTTTTCACCCCCTCGACGAAAGCCGAGGAGGGCCACGACGAGAACGTGACGTTCGAGGAAGCCTGCGAGCTGATCGGCGAAGAGAAGGCGGAGTGCCTCTCCGATTTCTCCCTCCGCATCTACAAGGACGCCGCGCAGCACGCGGAACGCTGCGGGATCATCCTCGCGGACACCAAGTTCGAGTTCGGCGAACTCGACGACGGCGAGATCATCCTGATCGACGAGGTCCTGACCCCGGATTCCAGCCGGTTCTGGCCGAAAGCCGACTACGTCCTCGGCAAGAATCCGCCCAGCCTCGACAAGCAGTTCGTCCGCGACTACCTCGAATCCCTCGACTGGGACAAGACGCCCCCGGCGCCCGCCCTGCCGCAGGACGTCGTCGAGAAAACCCGCGAGAAGTATCTCGGCGCGCTCAGAGCGCTCAGCGGCCGTTCGTTATAAACACAGCATCGCTGTTTCCGGAGCCGGCGTCCCCGATTGACCCCGGCTCCGTTTTATCTCAAGTCAGTTAGTTCGTCAGTTCGTTTTCTCCGCTCCGGCGGAGGGAAGGGAGTTCATCATGGCACAGGAACCGTGCAGCAGTTCAGTCGGGATCGTCAAGCCCTCCGACTATCTTTTCGAGGAAGAACTCCCCCTCGACTGCGGACGCACCCTGAAAGGCGTCGTGATCCGCTACGAGACCTACGGCACGCTTTCCCCGAACGCGGACAACGCCGTCCTGGTCGAGCACGCCCTTTCCGGCGACGCGCACCTGGCCGGGGTCTATTCCCCCGAGGACAAGAAGCCCGGCTGGTGGGACGACATGGTCGGCCCCGGCAAGCCGTTCGACACCGACAGGCTCTTCATCGTCTGCTCCAACATCATCGGCGGGTGTTCCGGGTCGACCGGCCCCCGCAGCATCGACCCGGACACGGGCCGCCGCTACGACATGAATTTCCCGATCATCACGATCGCGGACATGGTGCGGGCGCAGGAACGCCTGATGCGCCACCTGGGGATCAAAAAATGGTTCTGCGTGGCGGGCGGCTCCATGGGCGGCATGCTGGCGCTCCAGTGGGGCGTCTCCTACCCGGAGGCCGTCAACGGCACCATCGCCATCGCCACCACGGCGCGCGTCTCTTCCCAGGGCATCTCGTTCAACTGGGTCAGCCGCGAGGCCATCATGAACGACCAGCACTGGCTCGACGGCAGCTACGAGGAGCAGCCGCAGCGCGGACTGGCCACGGCCCGCATGCTCGCGCACATCACCTACCTGAGCGACGAGTCCATGAACCGCAAGTTCGGGCGCGCGCTCCAGGAGTCGCCCGCCTCCGACTACGAATTCGCGTTCTCGAAGGACTTCCGCATCGAAAGCTACCTGGCGCACCAGGGCTCGAAGTTCGTGGAGCGCTTCGATGCCAATTCCTACCTTTACATCACGCGGGCGATCGACTATTTCGACCTCTCCGACAGCGCCGCCGGCGACCTCGCGGGTGCGCTGAAGCCGGTTACTGGCCCGTTCCTCATCGTATCGTTCTCCAGCGACTGGCTTTTCCCCGCCTACCAGTCCAAGGAACTCGTCCGCGCGCTGCTCGACAACGGCAACGACGTGACCTACTGCAACATCCAGTCGTCGTATGGCCACGACGCATTCCTGCTGGAGACCGAGGCGCTCGGCTCGCTGATCTCCAGCTACCTGACCAATCTGCCGTGGGAGCCGCCGGAATGAACGTGAAATTCAACAACAACGAAATCCAGCTCCAACGTTCCGACCTCGCCGCCATCCGCGACATGATCCCGGAGAACGCGCACATCCTGGACCTCGGATGCGGGTCCGGGCGGCTCCTGTACGCCCTGAAGACGCTCAAGCATGCGAAAGTCATGGGCGTGGAGAACGACCAGCAGAAGATACTGGAATGCGCCGCGCGCGGTATCCCGGTCATCCACGCCAGCCTCGACGCCGCCCTGACCGATTTCCGTGACGATTCCTACGACTACGTGATCCTGAGCCGCACGATCCAGTCCGTCCAGCGCCCGGACATCATCCTGAACGAAATGCTCCGCATCGGCAAACGCGGCATCGTGTCCTACATGAACTTCGGCCACATCAACGCCCGCATCCAGATGCTCTGCGGCCACATGCCGGTGAACCGCAACCTGCCGCTGCCGTGGTACAACACGCCGACCATCCGCCCCGGCACGGCCTCGGATTTCAAGGACCTCTGCAAGACGCTCGACATCAAGATCTGCCGCGAGATCCCGCTGACCAACGAGGGCGACTATCTGCGCCGCCTCGCCGTCCTCTGGCCCAACCTCTTCGCATCCAACAGCATTTTCGTCATATCCAAGTGAGGACGCTTTTTCATGAATCCCGCACCCGTCATTTATTGCGTTACGGTCGAAGACACCTCGGACAACCCGGAGGGCGCCGCCGAGCTCTTCAACGCGCTCGAACTCGATTTCAGCTCCTGGCGTGACGAGGAGACGAAGCACGTCCGCCACACCGTGTACTGCGCCGACGAGGCCGCGGCGGCCGCGTTCCGCGATCGCCTGGCGACCGAACTCATCCCCTTGTGGCGCGAGTTCGGCGTGGTGCTGGAGGACCCGCGCACCGCCGAGATCAAGAAGGAAGACTGGGCGGAATCCTGGAAGATCCACTTCAAGACCATGGTCATCTCCCCGCGCATCGTGGTGCGTCCCTCATGGGAACAGTACACGCCGGACCCCGGCCAGCACGTGATCGTGCTCGACCCCGGCATGAGCTTCGGCACCGGCCAGCACGCCACCACGAAATCCTGCATCGCGGCCATCGACCGGTTTGCGGCGGAATTTCCGGCGGGCAAATCCCCCTCGTTCCTGGACGCGGGATGCGGCTCCGGCATCCTCGCCATCGCGGCGCACGCGCTCGGCTGCGCCCCGGTCGACGCGTTCGACATCGACCCGGACGTGATCCCGATTGCCCGCGAGAACGCACAGGTCAACGGCGTGCCGGATGCCGAGCTCGCGCTGTCCGTCTCCTCCCTGCTCGACTTCAAGCCCGGCAGGTCATACGATATCGTGGCGGCGAACATCCTCTCCTCCGCCCTCATCGAAGGCCGCGAACACCTCGTTTCGCTGGTCAGGCCCGGCGGAATCCTGATCCTCGCCGGCATCCTCACTACCGAATACCCTGCGGTCCGCGACGCCTTTGCCGCCCTCGGCTGCGTCGAACTCGGCAACTCCACCGAACGCGAATGGACCGGCGGCAGTTTCCGCACGCCCGCGTCCTGATCTCCGCGCCATGAACCGGGGCAATGCAGAGGACGGGCGGACGGAACCGGAGCGGGACGGAGTGGAACCCGTGTCCGGCGAAAGCTCTGCTTCCGTGTCCGGTGATGCCACCGTTCTGTCTGCTTCCGCGCGGCGGCGGCTTACCCTGATCCTGTTTTTCACCGCGCTCCTCTTCTGCGCATGGTTTTTCCATGTCGGGCACGTGAACCAGATCGCGCGCTACGACGCGGTGTCCGCCTTCTTCGAGAATACCGGCGACGACGCGTACACGTTCCGCATCGACCGCTACCTGTACTCCGAAGGGCGGCAGATGAACACCTCCGACTGGTCGGAGTACGGCGGGCATTTCTACTCGAACAAATCGCCGGGCACGACCTGGTTCGGCGTGGCGCTGCTCGCGCCCATTTACCCGCTGGAACGCCGCATCTGCCCGGACGGCGACGGCATTTCGCCGCGCGCGGAGATATTCAACGCATGGTACCTGAACTTCATGATGGGCGTGCTGCCGACTGCGTTTTCCGTGCTCGCGCTGGCGGGGATCCTCCTGAAACTCGGCGCAGACGAGGCGCGGGCGTATCCCGGCGCGCTGCTGATCGTGCTCGGCACGTCCGTGTTTCCGTTCGCGACCACGCTGATGGCGCACTCGACCGTGGCGGCGTGCCTTGTCTTCAGCCTGTGGGCATATCTGCGCGGCGGACGCTTCTCGCTCGCGGCGAGCGGAGCATGGTTCGGCGCGGCGGTCCTGTTCGACTATTCCGCGGGCATCCTTTTGCCGTTGGCGCTGGTCTTCATCGCCTGCCGCGAGAAAGCGCGCATCTGGCAGTTCATTGCGGGCGGGATCCCGTTCGCCGTGCTGTACTGCGTCTACAACGCCATGTGCTTCGGCGGGCCGTTCTCGTTCGCCGCGCAGTACATCAACCCGGTCTACCGCACCGAAGGCGACGCCGCGGGCGGCCTGCTGGCCCTGCCGAACGCGTGGCTGATCCTGGAACTTCTGTTCGGGGCGCGGCGCGGCGTGCTGATCGCGTCGCCGTTCCTGTTCTTCGCCGTGCCGGGGTTCATCTGCCTCTGGAAACAGGGCGGGCTCCGGCGCGGACTGTCGCTGCTGATTGCACTGTCGTTTGCGGCGCTCCTGCTGATGAACGCGTCGTTCAACGGCTGGCATTCCGGCGCGAGCTTCACGGCGCGCTATATCGTCCCGGTGATCCCGTTCGTCGGAATCCTGGCGGTGATGGCGCCGCTGAAACCGGGCTGGCGGCGCGGGCTGTTCGGCCTGCTCGCCGCGATCTCCCTGCTGAACATGTTTGCCGTGGCGGCGTATACCGTGACCCCGCCCGAACACGATCCTTCGCCGGTCTATGTGACCTCGTACCGTCATCTGTTCGACAACGCGCCTCCATCGGTCCTGATGGCGCAGATGGGGCTTCAGGCGCTCCGCCCGGAAGCCGCCGCACTGCGCGCCGCCGCCCGTTTCACGCTCGGAAGCCTGATCGGGCTCTCCTACGGCGCGTCGCGTGCCGTCATCTTCCTCGCCGGGGTCCTGGCCTGGGCGTGGTTGTTGGCGATTCCGTTCAACTTTGCTCCGGCACGGTGGAAAGATATGCGTTCCCTTTTAACGAAGCGTCAAGTCGGCGTGTGGGGCGTTTTTGCCTGCTGTGCGGCGGCGGCCGCGCTGCTCCTGCCGGGCGATATCCCGTTCACCTACGGCGGCGCGCTCCAGGTCCATCAGGCGGCGCTTGACGCGGTCGAGACGCACACGTTCGCGAACCCGTTCGGCAAATGGGGCTTTGCGGCGCTGTTCTACCAGATGCTGTATCTCCTCACGAAGGACATCGTGCTGATGGCGTTCCTGAAGACCGCGCTGTCGCTGACCGCGTGTTTCCTGCTGCTGAACGCTGCCTCGAAACGCGCCGGACTCTCCGCGCCGCTCCTTTTCATCTTCACCGTGCTGTCGCCGTATCTTCTGCTCGCGCACAAGTCCCTGCGCGGGGATTCCCTGCTGCTGCCGGCGGGCGCGTTCGTGCTGTTCGCGCTCGTCCGTCTCGCTGATAAAGACGGCGGTTCCCGCCTCAAAAAAAATGCGCTTCTGCTCGTTTCGCTCCTGATTTGGGGGCTGCTCTGGTTGCGGACGCCCGCGGGACGCATCCCGGTGCGCGGACCGTTCGCCGTGCTTCAGACCACGTTCGGCGGGTTCGCCGACGTGTTCCACCCGGAACTGGGAAACATCGACCGGGAAGCGGCTTCGTTCCTTCTTCTCATGGCCGTGGTGTCGATCGTGCTCGTCGGCGCATTGCTCCTGACCGGGGCCGTGCTCGTGTCCGTGCGGCGCGACCGTGCCGGGATCGTCTGCGCCGTACTGGTCCTGCTCGCTTCGCTGTCGTTCCTCGTGATGAAGCAGCCGTACCATCCGTTCCACTATCTGTATGCCGCGCCGTTCGCCGCGTACCTGGAAACGACCGGCGCGATGTGGTTCCTGACGGGACGCCCTGCGCGCGCCGCGAAGATCGTGCTCGGCGTGTATTTCGCGCTGTGCTTCTGCGGATGGCTGGTGTTCCTCGGCGCGGTCCACCGCGATGCCGGAAACCGCGCGGAAACGTTCGGCGTGACGCTGACCGAACAGCAGGCGGGCGCGGAGAAGATCAACTCCGAACTTCGCCACTATGCGCCCGGTCCGATCGCCACCACCGCCCGGAACGATGCCGAACGCCGCATGTTCAAACCCGTCGGCTGGCTGGCCGCGCTCGACCGCATCCGCGACCCGTATGTCCAGCTGCCGAACGCCGCTCCCGCGCCCGGGTTTTTCATCGGCTACCGCGACGGCACGCGTGCGCCGACCGGGTATCTGCGGATCTTAAGTCGCTTCAAGGACGACAACGGACTGCTGGAACGCATGCCGAAAGTCCCCGCCGACGCGACGCCCGCCGACTGACGCGCCTTTTCTGCGCAGAATCCGACGCCACCTCATCGAAAAAAGTGCCGTCTTTTTTCCGAAAACGCTTGAAAATTAGGCGGCGGGATGTAAATTAAGGGATGTGCGGACGCGCGCGGCTCCGGTTGAGCCCGGAAAACATCGCATCCGCCGCACCCCTGTTCAATTTCTACTTTTTGTTTTTGGAGGCAGTCTTATGCATTTGGGACCCATGGAAATCGCGCTGATCCTCATCGTCATCCTTCTGATTTTCGGCGCAAAGAGGATTCCGGAGATCGCGCGTTCCCTCGGACGTGCCTCGCAGGAATACAAGAAGGCAAAAGAGGATTTCCTCGCCGAGGTGAACAAGCCCGCCGAGGACGCGAAGCCCGCCGTCGAATCCGACAAGTCCGCCCCGGCGGTGAACCCCGCGAAGGAGGACAAAGACTCCGACGGTCCCGCGCAGTCCTGACGCGCCCCGGATGCGTCCCCATTCACGCGGGAAGGAAGCCGGACCGATGGCCGAACCCGAAGTTCAAAGCGGTGTGCTGGAGCATCTCGACGCCCTGCGCGCGACGATTCTGAAAATCATCGCGACGTATGCCATTCTTTGTATCCCGGGGTGGTTTCTTGCCTCGCCGCTCCTCGATTATCTGCTGACCCACGCGGTCCCCGGCGGCTTCAAAATCCACTATTTCACGCTGCTGGAACCGTTCTTCGTGATGGTGAAGCTCACGCTCGCGCTGGCCGCGGGGATGTCCCTGCCGTTCACCCTCTTCTTCATCTGGCAGTTCGTCGCGCCGGCCCTGCTCGACGACGAAAAGAAGTTCATCCGCCCGCTTGTGCTGGCGTCGTATTTCCTGTCCTGCGCGGGCGCGGCGGCGGCGTATTTCCTGCTGATGCCGTGCGTGATCGCGTTCTCGCAGTCATTTTCCGGCCCGAACATGGACGCCGTGATCGGGGTTGACAGCTTCATCTCAATGCTGCTCATTCTGGTGATCGCGGGCGCGCTCGTCTTCCAGTTCCCCGTCATCCTCTTCACGCTCCTCACGCTCGGCGTCATCAGCATCGAATCCATGCGGAAGAAGCGCCCCTTTGTCATCATCGGGCTGCTGGTCCTCGCCGGATTCCTGACCCCGCCCGACATCGTGAGCCAGATCGCGCTCGCGCTCCCCTGCTGGCTCTTCTATGAACTCAGCATCCTGATCTTCTCGCACTGCAAACGCAAAGAACGCCCCGCGGAAACAAACGAGGTGCGCCCATGAAGCAGAAACACCTGAAATATATCCGCATTGCCGTCGCGGCAATTATGTTTGTTTTATTTTTCGGCGTGGGGATCGGCATCACCCAGCTGAACGCCGTCCTGGTGACGCAGTTCGGGCCCGGGCTCATGAGCCTGACGTCCGTCTTCTTCGTCGATACGCTCGCCGCAGTCGTTCTGATCGCGGTCGTCACGCTTCTTTTCGGGCGGATTTACTGCTCGGTCCTGTGCCCGCTCGGCATCCTTCAGGACGGCATCGCGTTCGTGGCGCAGCGGCTCAAGGGGAAAGCGCATCGCCGGTACCGTTTCCTTGATACGCGCCCGGTGAAATACGGCGTGTTCCTTTTTGTACTGATCCTGGGCGCGGCGGGCGTGATGCTCCCGCTCATTGCCCTGCTGCCGTCGTCCAATTTCTTCACCATCGTCTCGAACGTGTTTCTGAAGTTTTTCAATTTGATCCTGGAGCTTCTGGCGCAAGGGGCGCAGGGTGTGGCGGAGAATGCTTTTCTGGCGCATTTCAAGGTGTCCAATGGCCCCGGCGCTCCGGGCTGGTACGAGTCCGTGAACCCGCCTGCCGCGGCGTTCGGCTTCTCGCTCGGAGTCTTCCTCGTCGTGGCGGCGCTCGCTGCGTGGCGCGGCAGGATCTACTGCAATACGCTGTGCCCGGTCGGCGCGGTGCTGTCTCTGATCGGACAGAAACCGCTGTACCGGATCGCGCTGTCGCAGGATATGTGCGTGTGCTGCGGCATGTGCGAGGCGGCGTGCAAGGCCGGCGCGATCGATTCCAAAAAGAAAAGCGTACTCGCCGAAAACTGCGTGATGTGCTTCAACTGCATCCCGGCGTGCAATCGCGGCGGCGTGAGGCTGGAGAAACGCCCGAAGATGGCATCTTTCAGCCTCTCCCGGCGTCATTTCCTCGGCGCGGCCGGCGGAGTCGTCGCCGGAGCTGGCGTCGCCGTGATTGCCCGCAAGCTCGAAAACGCCCTCCCGCCCAAACCTTCGCGCGAACCCGCCATGCCGCCCGGAGCGGGCAGCAGTAAACGTTTCCACTCGAAATGCGTGGGTTGCGGCATCTGCATCCGCGAATGCGAGGGGAAGGTTCTGGTCCCCGCCGTCGGGCAGTACGGCCTGGAGGGATTCATGCAGCCCGTGGTGGACTATTCGCGCGGGTCGTGCGTCTATGATTGCAACCGCTGTTCGAACATCTGCCCGCCGAATGCGCTTCTGCCTCTTTCGCTTGCGGAGAAACAGCGCACGCGCATCGGCATCGCGTCCGTGAATTCTGTTTCCTGCATTGGCTGCGGCATCTGCGCCTCGAAATGCCCCGCGAACGCGATCAAGATCGTGTCCGGATCGGATGGACGGAAAGCCGTCGTGAACTCGGATCACTGCATCGGATGCGGCGTGTGTCAGAACGTCTGCCCGCTGCCGGACGGTCCGGCGATCACCGTTTCGGGCGTCACCGAACAAATCCTCGTGAAACCGCCCGAGCCTCGAAACGAGGCGGAGCAGAACGAAGCCGAAGAGGGGCAAGCCTCACAGGAGGACAATCCGTCCGCGCCCGCGAAGAAAGTCGCGGTCGTGAACACGAATGAGTGCTTCAGCTGCGGCCTCTGTGCCGAGGAATGCCCCCTTTCCGCGATCGCCATGGTCGACGGCCTCCCGAGCGTGAACGCGGCCGTGTGCGTGGGGTGCGGCATCTGCGCCTCGAATTGCCCAGCTGGAGCTATCAAAATTCAGGGAGGTGACGGGCCGACGTTCCTGCTCGGCAGCGAAACAGTCGATGCGCAGGGCTGATTCCGGCCACACCCTTTTATAGACAGTATTTTTCGAGCACGTCACGCCACGCCGCGAGCTTCTGTTCGTAGGTGTAGCGGGCGGCGGCGGGACTGGTCGAGGGTAAACGCACCGCCGGAACCGGGAGTTTTGGGAAAAAACGGTTCAGGCAGTTGAACGACGCGGAGCCGTTGCAGCAGATCAGTTCGATCTTCGGGCAGCGTTTCAATAATCCGGGGATGTCGTTCGGTTCCGGCGACCGGATGGCCGTGTCGAGGCTGCCCTCGCGTTTGCATTCGCACAGCACGTCCCACAGCGCTACGCCCGCTTCGCGCAGTTTCGCAAGACGTTCTTCATAGGGGGCATCGAGTGGAAAATGAAACAGTGTCCCCGTGATGCGCCAGAAGACGTTGTGCGGGAACGCGTAGTATTGCTGCCGGCGGAGGGATTCGCCGCCGGGCATGGAGCCGAGGATCAGGATGCGCGCGTCGGGCGATTCGCTCGGCGGGAAGGATCGGCAGAGGTCGACCACGGGGGAAATTCTAACTTGACTTCGGTTTTCAGCCGTCAGCGTCTGCGCCCGAAGATGCGGAGCAGATAGAGGAAGATGTTGATGAAGTCGAGGTAGAGGCTCAGCGCGAAGATGATCGCCACCTTGCGCATGGCGTCCGACTGCGCTTCCTCGCCCGCCTGTTCGCCGACCAGGCGGACCTTCTGCGTGTCCCAGGCTGTGAGCCCGACGAAGACCGCGATGCCGATGTAGCTTATGATGTAGTTGAGCACCTGGCTGTGCAGGAAGAAGTTCACGATCGAGGCGATGAGGATGCCGATCAGCCCCATGAAGCAGTAGGACCCGATCGAATCGAGCTTCATGCCGGTCAGGTACCCGAATACGCTGGTGGCGGCGAACATGAGCGCGCAGGACCCGAACGCCAGGAAGATGGAGGTCTGCGTGTATTGCAGGAAGATCGTGCTGAACGTGATGCCGTTCAGCGCGGAGTACGCGATGAACATCATGCCCGCGGCCATGACCGGGAGCTTCCGGACCGCCGCCGACAGGATGACGACGAGGATGAGCTCGACGATGGCGCACGGAAGGAAGAGGCCCGCGACCGCGCGCAGCGCGGTTTCGCTTGTGGCGGCGTACTTTGCGACGGCCCACGCGAGGACCGTGGTGACCATCAGTCCGCAGAACATCCAGTTGTAGACGCGGTTGACGAAGACGCGCGAGCCTTCGGCCTGATCGATTTCCGTAGAGATGTCCTCGTGATGGAGGGAGCGGTAGTCGCCATCGACTTTGACAGTGGTCCCATCGCGTTCGATGGTGTGGTAGTCGCCGTAACTTGTCTTGTGGTAATCGCCTTTTTCTCTCTGGTTCATGGCTGCAAATCCTTTCCGTTTGATGGTATCTCGATTGTATGATTAGACAGGGGCTGGTCCTGTTTTGTTCCGTGCGGGCGCGTTGGTTTTCACATGATCTTGAAGCGCGGGAGATCCTGGATGTCGATCAGGCCGACCACCTTGCGGGCGTCGTCGACCACGATGATGTCGTCGATGTGGCGGCGTTCGAGGATGCGGAGCGCCTCGATGGCGAGGGCGTCCTGCCGCACGCATTCCGGGTGCGGCGTCATGACCTCGCGGACTTTCCGCGTGAGGATGGAGAGGTCGTTGTCGATGCGGCGGCGGAAATCGCCGTCGGTGAAGATGCCGAGCAGCGTGCTGTCCGTGTCCGCCACGATCGCGCAACCGCAGCGCGCCGACGTCATGCGCAGGAGCGCGGACTTCACGTCGTCGTCCGGGGCGACGATCGCCACATGCTCGCCCGTGCGCATCAGGTCGCCGATGCGGAGCGTCACGGCGCGTCCGATGGCGCCGCCCGGATGCCTCATGCCGTAGTCTTCCTTCGTGAAATTACGCGCCTCCAGCAGCACCATGGCGAGGGCGTCGCCGACGGCCAGCTGGGTGGTGGACGTGGTGGTCGGAGCCAGGTTGAACGGGCAGGCTTCGCGTTCCACGTGCGCGGTCACGACGATGTCGGAGAGCTGGGCGAGCGTGGAATCCGGCACGCCGGTGATGCATGCCACCGGGACGCCGAGGCGTTTGGCCGGCACGATGATGCGCGTGAGCTCGTTCGTCTCGCCGCTGTAGCTCAGCGCCAGCATCAGGTCGCCGTCCTGGAGTACGCCCAGGTCGCCGTGCATGGCCTCCACCGGGTGCATGAAGATGGACGGCGATCCGGTGCTGGAGAGCGTGGCGGCGATCTTCTGCCCCACGTGGCCGCTTTTGCCGACTCCGGTCACTACAATCTTGCCGTTGCGGTCCAGCGTTTCCATGCAGGCGGAAACGAGCTTGACGAACCCGTCGCCGAGCTGGTCGCGTACCGCGGCGAGTCCTTCGATCTCAATGTCGAACACCTGCCGCGCCTTTTCGATCACGGCCTTTGCGTCCATTTCCATAGTCGTTTCCCCGGATTTGTGTTTTCCCTCTATTAATATGTCATCTTTCCAATATACATTGAGAACGGAAAAACGCAAGCTCTCTTCGCTTTTTTTTGCGAAGTTTTCATGCGGGACGCGCCCGGAATGCAAGGAAAAGCCCCCGGTTCCGAAACTTGGAACCGGAGGCGATTGTTGTTCATTCGGACTTGCCGATGCGAGACTATGCCAGGTTGGCGAGGTTCGACCAGCCGGCGAGCGTCTTGTCCTCGATCTGCCAGTAGCCCGCCAGACCGGAGATGTTGCTGCACCACGCGATGTCGTCCGTGCCGTCGCCGTTGAAGTCGCCGACGCCCACGAGTTTCCATTCGGAGGTGTCGACGGCGCTGAGGATGGACCACG
This sequence comes from Lentisphaeria bacterium, assembly GCA_017963105.1. Taxonomy (GTDB): domain Bacteria; phylum Verrucomicrobiota; class Lentisphaeria; order Victivallales; family UBA1829; genus UBA1732. Next base: position 5,073 of record JAGCTY010000086.1, on the reverse strand, counting down.
AGCTGAGCCAGCCGTCCTCCACACCCCAGATGCCGACCACGCCGACGTCGTTGATCATGGCGATGTCGTTACATCCGTCGGCGTTGAAATCACCGGAGCAGAGGAAGTTCCATTCCGCCGGGTTCGCCACGCTCACCATGCGCCAGTCCACCGGATCTTCCACGATCCACGTGCAGTATGCGTTGTACGTCTGCTGGTCGTCGCCGACGAAGCTGTTCCGCCAGAGCATGTCGCACTTCCCGTCGTTGTTGAAGTCGCCCGTCGCGATGCACTCCCATTCGGCCGAATAGCCGTTGATCAGAGTCCACGTCACGCCGCTTTCCCAGTAGCCGAGCAGGCCGACCGTGTCCGATGCGCCCGTCGGGTTCGCGATCAGCACGTCGTCCGAGCCGTTGCCGTTGAAGTCGCCGGTGCCGAGGATGTCCCAGCCCGCGCTCTTGAAGTTCAGGACCTGCGCGGCGAACGTGCCGTTATCCTGCGTCAGTTCGCCGACCACGAAGCCTTCGGCGTTGATCCGCAGGAAGTCGTCCTGCCCGTCGGCGTCGAAGTCGCCGATGCCGGAGAGCATCCAGCCCGGATCGAGCACCAGGCCGTTGCCCCACGGAGCGCCGTCCACGTAGATCGTGACGAAGGCCCCCTGATTGTCAACGTAGGCGACGGTCGCCATCTGGTCCGCCGTCCCGCCGTCGAACCCGCCCACCAGGAAGTTCGGGAGGTCGAGCCTCGGGATGTAGCCGTTGGTCACGACGAACGGGGTTCCCGCGACCGCTTCGGTCAGGTTCCCGGCGTAGTCGAACGTCTGGACCGTCCAGTTCCATGTGCCGGTGACGAGATCCTCGAGGAGGGCGTTGTGCCAGGGCGTGTCAATGTAAATGACTTCCGCGGGGTCGGTCCAGAAGTTGAGCCTGTAGCCCGCGACGCCGGAGAAGTCGTCGGTCGCTTCTGACCAGGCGAGCGAGGCGGTCGCGCCGTCGACTTCGGCGGTCATGCTGCCGGGATCGGTCATAGTCGGGGCGGCCTTGTCGATGTTCGACACGGTGTAGGTCACGACGTCGGACACAGTGCCTTCGGCGTCTTTGCTGCGGAACTGGTACCGGCCGTTTGCAGAGACTGTGAGGTGCCCGTCGAGTGCCTGCCAGGTCGTACCGTCGAGGCTGTATTCCACCACCTCCGCCTTTTCGGGGACCGCGATCATCATAACGTCCTCATTCGTGAACTTGTCATTGCTGGCGGTCACGGTCGGCGCGGCGACCCATTTGGGCGCGGCATAGTTGGATTCGACCTTCAGGACGAGGTCGAAATCGACGATATCGTCGTCTCGTTCGACCTGGATCGCGTCCATCGTGAGGGTGAGGCCTTCGATCGTTGTGCCGTAGTAGTTGGCAACGAAATAATACTGATAGGTATCATGTTCCGAGTCCCAATTGTAGTCGAAGTAGCCCAGGAAATAACCGTACTCATTTCCGTTGGTGCCGTCGACCACGTAGAATTTCTTGGAGTCACCGAAATAAGTGCTGTTCGACAGGACATAGGTGCCCGCGCCCTGCTGCTGGTCGACCGTGATGGTGTATTTTGGATCGGCGGCGGTATAACTCCCGTTGAAGCGCCAGTCGTTGCTTCGCGCGACGTAGAGCGCGGACTTGTCGGTGAGGTCGAAGTCGATGATCGCGCCGCTGCCGCAGGATACGGTGGTACTGGCGCTGCCGAAGCGCATCACGCCGGTGACCTTGCCGCCGCTGTTGACGTAGAGCGTGCCGCCGTTGTTCACGGTCACGTTGCTGACCACTGCGCCGGAGTACACGGTGGCGCTGCCGTAATCGTACTGGGCATACGTGGAGCCGTTGTTTTCATAGGTCCCGCGGTACGTGCCGGTGGCGACCGTGAGGTCCTCGATCACGCATCCGTCGTTCAGGTAGACGTAGGTCCGGTCGATTGTGACGCTGCTGCCGTACATGCCCTCCCCGAAATCGACCGGGCAGTAGGTGAACCAGCAGTCGAGTACGGTCGCGCCTTCTCCGAGGTACATGTCATTGTTCATGCCCTCGTTCAGTTTGAAGCCGGAAAGCACGTTGTTCTCGAAGGAGAACGGCTTGCCGTCGACCGAACCGTTCCGGATGACGGTGTCGGAGTCGAGGTAGAGGTAGATGAAATCGTCGCTCTGGAGGCGAAGCGTGTCGACATATGCGCCGCAGCAGAGTTCAAAATGTCCGCCGTGGACCGGCGGGAAGGAGTAGCGGGTCATATCGAGGTTGGTCACGATCGCGCCGGAATCGACCATGACCATCGCCATGCCCATGCCCTTCTGGTAGACGTAGAAATTGCTCACGACGCCGCCGCTGTAGATGTTGATCCCGCCGTTGCTCAGGATGCAGTCGCTGGCGATCGTGTTCTTGTGGACGGTGACGTCCCCATGGAGGTTCTCGTTGGAGAAGGTGTTGGACGCGACGGTGTAGGTGATGCCCTCCATGTCGTACTCATCCACATAGAGCGCGCCGCCGTTCTCCGTCATGTTCATGGCGATGCCGCCGCCCGCCTTGACCGTCGCGCCGTTGTTGATGATCAGGTCCGCCGCGGTGCCGCCCGGGATATCGACGTAGGAGCCGGCATCGTAGATCGACGAGGAACACACGTCAACAGTGGTAAAGCCGAGAGTGTTGCCGCCGAAGTAGGCGTTCTCCACATCGACCGCCTGACCGCCGGAGACGCCGTGGACGACAGTCCCGGGGAGGACTTGCATGTACAGGAACGCTTCTTCGTCCATGTAGAGGTTGGTGACGGTCCCGCCATGGAAGACGGATACGACCGCGCCCTTGATGGTCTCAACCTCAATCTCCTGGCTTTCCTCATCAAAGGAGTTGTATTCGATGTACGAGGACGGGATCGGATAGGTGTTGACCTGGTCGACCACGCCGCCGTTCAGGACGTCCAGGCCCGCGCCCCGCAGGATTACGCCGGAGATCTGCGCGCCCGAGGAGACGGTGAGCTTGCCGTCATATGCATCGAGCGTGGTTCCGGTCGCGCCGGGCAGGAACACCAGATCCAGGCTGTTCATGGAGGTGTTCTCGACGGTCCCGTTTGCCGTGACGAAATCCAGTCCGTTGAAGGTCCCGTCGATCTCGGTGCCGGCCGCGATCTCGAAGTAGAAGGGATGGTTCCAATCGTCCCCGTGGGCTTCGCCGACGACATTGGTGGCGGTGCCGCCGCTGAGGACCGAGAGGGTGCCGAAATCATGGACGGTGCTGCTGTACACATGTTCCACGCCGTATTCGTCGGTCCAGCTGTCGTAAGTGACGTAGGTGGATTCCGTGATGGTCATGCCGTTCACGATGCCGCCGTCGTAGATGGTCAGGCCGCCGTTCAGGGCGGTGATGTCGAGCGCGACGGTGCCGGAGTGGACCGTGCCGCTCCCTCCGCTCGAATAGACCAGCCCGCTGAAGGTGTTGGGCGTGAACTCGACGGGGAACTGCTTCACGGAATCCGGATAACCGTAGCTGGAGTAGGTGCCGACGCTGACCACGCCGCCGTTCTCAATGACGTTCACCGCGGAGCCCGCGGCGCTGCCGTTCCAGTACAGGCCGGCATAGAACACGCCGCCCATGTTCACGGTGATGCCGTCGACCACGCCGGCGTACTGGGAGACATACCCTCTGAAATCGACCTCGGTATTCGTGATCGTCGCGCCGGAAACGTATACGGAGCCCATGGCGCTCACCACCGTGTCGTTTGCGTGGCCGCCGCTGTAAACCGCGAGCTGGGCGCCGGAGCTGACGACGACGTTGTTCGCCACGCCGCCGTTCATGACGGTCAGGTTGCCCCAGCCGTTGATGGTCGCGCCGTTCAGCGTGCCGCCGTAGACCGAGACGTTGCCGCCCAGGTTCTTGACGACATTGGTGACGGTGCCGCCGTAGATGTACATCCTGCCGTAGGAATTGACCTCGGTATTGGTCACCGTGGCCGCGCCGCTGACGGTCATGCTGCCGCCGTAGTTCACCGTGGTGCTGTTCGCGCTGCCGAACACGCTCATGTACATGCTGACGTAACTGCCGGAGGCGTTTTCGCCGAGGACCGTTCTCTCGGCCGCGCCGCCGAAGCTGACGTACATGCTGCCGGAACGGCTCATGAAGGTGTCCTCGGCATAACCGCCGTTCATGAGGTACAGCGAACCGCCGGAAACGACGGTTTCGAGGATGCTGCCTCCGCTGGAGACGTAGACGGGGTTCGAGTAGTTGACGATCAGGCCGGAACTGACCTCGCCGGAAGAGATGATGGTACTCACTGGCTGGCTCCTTTAGGGATAAGGTTAAAAAACGCAGGAAAGTCGAAAACAGCCATACAGTAGCACAATAATCACGAAAAATCAAACGCAAATCCATCTTTTATATGGATTATTATAAAAAAAATGAATGTTTCGGCCCATTTTGCAAAAAAAACAACTTGCGTTGCACCGAATCCCGATGACGGTTGAAAAAAAGGTTTGTCCAACATTATTCCACAAAAAGAAGATATGCTTTTCGGAATAAACGGGCGGATATCAGTCAAAAAAGCCCCTGCGATCAGAAAGAATCGCAGGAGCGATCGTGCTCTCGCGCAGCAGAGCACTGTATCAACACAGCTTGCCGTGTCAGCCGATCGTGGCGATGTTCGCCCAGGTCGTAAGTTCCTTGTTGTTGATCTGCCAGTAGCCGGTGAGGCCGGTGTCGGTGTTGCTCCAGGCAATGTCGTCCGTGCCGTCGGCGTTGAAGTCGGCGACGCCCGCGAGCGTCCATTCGCTGGTGACCGCGCTGAGGATCGACCACGAGCTGAGGTAGCCGTCCGTGACGCCCCAGATGCCGACCACGCCAACGTCGTTGATCATCGCGATGTCGTTCATTCCATCGCCGTTGAAGTCGCCCGCGCACAGGAAGTTCCATTCCGCCGGGTTCGCCACGCTCACCATGCGCCAGTCCACCGGAGGAGACGTGGAAAGCGCAGGCGGAAGCGAGCATGGTATTGATCGCCGTGCCGCCGGAGGAGACGTAGGCTTTGCCGACCGAATTGATCGTGGTGTCAAGCGCCAGACCGCCGGAGGAGACG
>JAGCTY010000085.1 GCA_017963105.1 Lentisphaeria bacterium | reverse complement strand
TCGCCGACAAGAATCTCTAATAATCCTCCACGTTGTAGCGCGTGAGGATGTCCATGTGCATGAACTGATCCTTGCGGTCGGGTGTCTTTCCGAGAATGGCGTGCTCGGCAAGGGCCTCGACGGCGAGGCGCACCTGCTCGTCCGGACGCTGGCCGATGAGGACGGAGACCGTGCCCGCCCGCAGGGCTTCCATGTTCGCCTTCAGGTTATCGAAACCCACCACGCGGCGCTCCGGGTCCGGATGCGCGGTGAGCCAGGGAACAAGGAGATGGATGCGTGAGTTGAACATCACGATGTGCTTCACATCCGGATGTTCCGCGAAATACCCATCCAGGATGGCGTCGATGCCGTCCGGGTCGTTCGGGTCGATGAATACGTTGTCAATCTTGCAACCGGGAGCGTTCTCCAGCATGTAATCCAGGAAGCCGGCCCGCCGGTTCACCGTGGGATCCGACTGCTGGTAGCGGTCGCGGCGGACGCGGACGATGAGGGCGCCGGGAATGTCCCGGCCGCCGGTGAGCTGGTCCGCGCAGAGGTACCCGCTTTTGTACAGGGGCATGCCGAAATAGGCCAGATAGCCGTTCGAGTCGGGCCTGGAGTCGATGAAGCAGTAGGGGATGCCCCGCTCGACGAACTGCCGGGTGACGGCTTCCGTCTCGCCCTGGAAAAGCGGGGCGAGGACGACGCCGGAAGGATTGGCTTCCAATACTTTCGCACAGGCGGCGCGGAAGGATTCGATGTCGTACTGGTCGTACTGGAACAGGACGGTCTCCAGGCCGACTGCAGTCACCGGATCCGCGGGCTTGTCGATGCCCGAAGCGGCCAGCTCCCAGAAAGAACCGGGCTCGTGGGTGGGAATCAGGACGGCGACAAGGTGTTTCTTGCCCTTCGCAAGGAGGGAAGCATACACGTTGGGCTCATAGCCCAGTTCCCGGATTACCTCCATCACGCGGTCATAGCTCTTGCGGGAGACTTCGCCGCGGTTGTGCAGTACGCGGTCCACCGTCCCCTTGGATAGGCCGGTCCGCTGGGCGATGTCGTTGATGGTAATCTTCTGGTTTTGTGCCATGTCGCGTGTGGTTCCGGCTGCAAATCTGCGAATAAAAAAGCGACTTTGCAAGAAAAATCGTAAAAATCGTGCACGGTCACGGAGGCCTGGAATGTTATTCACATAGGATGTTGAAAAATATTTCCGTTACCGTGCACGGAAATTCAAAAATAGTTTTTATATTTGTAGCCGTACAAAAGTAAACGTACGCGACCACAGATGAAAACACGCCTCGCCCTCCTTCCTATCCTTGTCCTCGCAGTCGTCTGCGCAGGCACCCAGAAAGACGAATTCGCCGCCTTGTACGAAGGCCTTCCCTTCGAAATGCCCCGCGTGGAACTGCCCTCCATTCCCGGCCGTTCCGTCCAGCTGACCGACTTCGGCGGTGTCGGAGACGGCGTGGCGATGAATACGGACGCTTTCGCCGCGGCCATCAAGGCCCTTTCCGACAAGGGCGGGGGACGCCTCGTCGTTCCCGCCGGCGTCTGGCGTACAGGTCCCATCGAACTTCTGAGCCATATCGAACTGTCCGTGGACAAGGACGCCATCATCGTCTTCGATCCGGATCAGGACCTGTATCCCATCATCGACACGAATTTCGAGGGTCTGGACGTGCGTCGCTGCGTGTCTCCCATCAACGCGACCGGCGCGCATGACATCGCCATCACGGGTGGCGGCATCATCGACGGCAGCGGGGAATTCTTGCGCGAGGTCAAGCACCGTAAGGTGTCCGACGACCAATGGAAGTCCATCCTGAAGCGGGGCGTCATCGTC
>JAGCTY010000005.1 GCA_017963105.1 Lentisphaeria bacterium | reverse complement strand
TGTCCGTCACCGTCCCCCCGGACAGCACCGTCACGACGCCGTTCGTGTCAACCGTCAGTCCCGATGAAATGACGCCCGCCGAAATCTCAAGCTCGCTCGTAATGATCTCAGACATGTTCAGACTCCTTATGCCAGGCCCCCCGGACATGGGTTCGCGTTTCCGTTCGCGGACTGGCGGTTATTGCATGGTTTTCGTTCTCTGTGCGGGTCCCGTTGAGGCGATCCGATTCGCCTCGTTCGTCTCTCGTTCCTATTGCAGGGCAGACAATCTACCCCTTTAGACAATCGTTTCTAACAGTTAGTCGTGAAAAAACCGGAAATCTTAGCGGTTTTCCATCTTTTTTTCGTTAAATTCGAAACAATCAGCCGTTTTTTTCCGAAAAAAGCCGCTTTTCCCGGTCTGGTCTCCTTATCTTCAGATTTTAAACTAGTACTGTTTCAATACAATATATCATACTAGAGCAAAAAAACAAGCCGGAGAGCTTGCAATTACATCGAAAGTTATCTTTTTTTTTGCAAGATTTGTTGCAATTCTTTTTGCAAGCTCAAAATACCGGGAATCGAAGTCTGACGGGATCGCTGCACCGCGGATTGGAAACGGGATGATAAGGAACGATCACAAACGCAACGACCGCAAAGGAAAAGTCGAAAAAAGAGGTTTGCCGATCCTGTCGAATCCCCCCCCCTGTTTTCGGGCGGGAATGATGGCAAAAAAAATGGGGTGGGAGACGGGACTCGAACCCGCGACATTCTGAGCCACAGTCAGACGCTCCACCAACTGAGCTACACCCACCACAAATAGCGTATCATATACTATAGCATCATATCCGCATTTTTCAAGCGGAAAAACGAAAAAAAGAGAAGATTCGCCGTCCCGCCGCCTCATGCCACTCTAACAAACATGCATTTGCTTTGACAAGTGACGCCGCCGTCTCATGTCTGCCGGACCGGTCCGGGGTGTCAGCTCTTTTTTTCGCCGTATGCGCCCGGCCAGCCGGTGAGTCCGTCCTTGTCGTCATCCCAGAGACCGTTTGCCCTGAGGACTTTTTCGAGGTGCCACATCCGCAGCTCGTTCAGATCGCGGATCGTCTCGGCACGGGTGCGGCGGTTCTCTCTTTTATGGTACCAGGATTCCAGCTGTTCCATGCCGAAATCGCGGATTCTGCGGCAGACCTGCCGTTCGTGTGGAGAAGTCGCCGGTTGGCTGGTTCTCCGCATGGCTTTTGCCCCGATTGTCCATTCTTCATTCAGCGGCATTTTCAAGTCTCCGCGATCGCGATTTAAAGGACGCCGTTTTCGTCCGTGTATGAGAATTTTCAGCGGGTGTTGTACTGCTCGTCGTAGGTGCGGACGGCGACGTTGTGGAGACCGCGGAAGGAGCAGAGGTCGAGGACTTCGACGACGCGGCTGAACGCGACGGCCTTGTCGCAGTCCACGCGGATGCGGCGGTCCTGGTTCTCCTCGGAGAGCTCCAGCAGGATCTGGTGGAGCTCGGAGACCGTGACCGGGCGTCCGTTGTAGAACAGCATCTTGTCCTTGTTGACGCCGATGACCATGGTGTCGTTGTCCGGCGGCACGTCGAGCGAGGACGTGGAGACGGGCAGATCGATGTCGATGTCGCGGTTTTCCTTCTTGGCGATCGTGGTGACGAGGAAGAAGATGAGGAGAAGGAACACGCAGTCGATCAGCGACGACATGGCGATCTCGAGCTTGTCCTCCAAAGAACGTCTGATGCGCATGTGAGGCGGTCCCCGGTTCTCTTATTTCTGCTCGTCGAGCGCGGCGAACATGGCTTCGAGGGCTTCCTCGACGGCGAGTTCGGCGATGGAGAGTTTCTGCTTCAGGTAGTGGTACGCGCCGAGGGAGGGGATCGCGAGCACGAGGCCGATGTCGGTGGTGATGAGCGCCTTGCTGATGGAGTCCGCGAGGAGCGCGGCGTCGCCGGTGTCGCCGAGGATGGCGACCTTCGAGAACGCCTCGATCATGCCGATCACGGTGCCGAGCAGACCGAGCATCGGGGCCATCGTGGCGATGATCGCAAGCGGGTAGCAGCGCTGTCTGTGGCGTTCGATCGCGCGGGCGGCGGCGTCCGCGACGGCGGTCTGGAGGCGGACTTCGTCGGCGGCGCGGAGTTCCGCCCGGTGGATATGCGGACGGTGTTCCACGATGTAGGCACCGGCGTCGGCGAGGATGCTGGGGCGCGCCTCGGCCTCCTTGCGGATCGCGTCGTCGTCATGATTCGCGAGCGCGCCGGTGAAGAAATCGACGTAGTAGGCGGGCGCGAGGTATTTGTTTCTCATGCGGATGAGGCGTTCGACGAGGAATCCGATGGCGGCGGCGCTGAGGAGCAGGAGCACGGCAGAGGTCATGCCGCCGTTGATGATCTCCTGGATCCAGTCAATCGTCATTTCCTCCGCGGGCTCGGCGGTTTCGGAGGCCGTTTCCGCGGCGGTCTGGGCGGCAAGGAGTCCGGGGAGGCAGAAGAGCGCCGCGGCGGAGAAGATCGAAGCACGGATGGGAAGTTTCATGGAGAACCTTTCGTTTTTTTTATGTTATTAATTTGTTGATGATCATGGAAGTCTGCGGCGCTGGACGGGGCGGGTGATCTGCGTCGAACCGGAAGGCGCGGCGGCGTTGCTGCCGGAATTCACGGACTGCGTCTGCTGCGAGGTGCGGCGCTGTTCGGCGGCGCGTTTCGCGGCGTCCGCGGCGGCCTTGGTCTCTTCGCGGACCATGACGAACGAGAACTGGCATTCGTCGGGGCCGTTTTCGATGCAGAAGAGGATGGTGTTCCAGCCCTTGCGGAAATGCACGTGGAGGATGTTTTCGTGGAGCCCCCAGGTGCTGAGTTCATCGTCGATCCAGACCTGTTCGCCGTTGATCCAGAGGACGCTGGCGTCGTCGGTGCCGATCATGGCGAGGACGTCGGTGTCCTCCTCGAAATAAACGTCGGTGTAGGCGTAGTAGATCGCGTTGTCCATCTTGTCCGGGGTGCGGATGCAGTTCGTGTCGGTCTGGACGTAGCGCCAGCGGAGGCGGATGGGCTTGTGCGTGACGGGATCGATCTTGCCGTCGTATTCGGCATCGAGGTCGACCTTGATCTCCGGCTCACGCTTCACGCGCTCGGCGATGTGCGTGTACCGGCTGCCGTCGTATTTGCCTTCCCACGGGCCGATCACGTACCACGAATCAAGGAAGACGAATCCGTGACGGGCGGCGTCTTTTGTGACGCGGCGGCCGGGGACGGATTCCGCGATGATGGCGTAGTCGGCGGGTTCGGAGGCGATGCGCTTGCTGTCGGAGTTGCCGACCGGACTGTAGGTGTAGCCACCGAATTCGAAGTCGAAGTCGCCGCGGAAGGCGATGCCGCCTCCGCCGTAGGCGTTGCGGCTGTTGCCGAAACTGGAACCGCCGCCCATGCCCTGCCCCTGGCCCTGACCTTGCCCCTGGCCCTGCCCCTGGCCCTGACCCTGGCCCTGCTGGCCGGCGCGCTGGACGCCCTCGCGCCCCATCTGGGCGAGCTGGCGCATCATGTCGGCCAGACTGCCCTGCCCCTGGCCCTGACGGCCGCCCTGCATTCCGCCCTGCTGGTTGCGCATGGCGCGCTGCTGCATGGCGGAGAAGAGGCGTTCGGCGGAGAGCGGGAGATTGATGCCCGCCATGCGCGCGAGACTGTTGGCGCGGGAAGAAAGCGAGTCGGCGGCGTCCTGAAGCGCGGTCATCTGTTCGAGCGCCTGCATGAGCTGTTCCTTGGTCATGAACTGTCCGCCGCCCATGCCGCCGCCCTGCTGGCCGCCCTGTTCGCCGTCCTGCCCCATCTGGCCGCCCTGCTGCTGGCCGGCGCTCTGCGAGGAATTGCTCTGCGGGTCGTTCCTGAGCGCTTCGAGGAGCTTGCGGAGGTACTGTTCGGCCTCGTAGGCGGTGAATTCGTCGTCGTATCTCGAACGCAGGGCCTTCATCATGAAGTCCTCGGCATCCTGGTCCATGGCCTTCGCGGCCTCCTGGATATCGGCGAATTCCGGATCGGCGTTCCAGATCCACTCGGACAGCTTCTCGCCGATGTCGTTGCGGTGGTTCATCGCGGAGAGGTACGCCTGCTGCCCGAGGTCCGGAAGCTTGCGCTGGACGGAGGTGCTTGTATCCCTGAGCTGGCGGTCGAACCCCTGCATATCGCGGGAGGCGGTCTGGAGGAACGAGAGGTCCTGACGCGCGGTGTCGATTTCGTTGGTCTCGACGGCCTTCTTGACGGCCTCGTAGGCGCGCCGCGCCTGTTCCATCGTGTGTTTGGCGTTCTCGTCGACCTCATTCACCAAATAAATTTCGTAGGACGGAGCCTCGTACGGCTCGTCATAGATGATTCCGAGGCGGCCGGGTCTGAGGAGGCCGGACCGCGGACGGCTGAGACGCTCGGACTCCTCCTTTTCGATGCGCTCGCGGCTCTCCGCCGCGCTCTTCTTAGCCTGCTCGAAGGCTTCCTCCGTGAGGCGGAACACCTCTTCGGCGGCGTCGAGGATCTTCTGCGGGTCCTCGGCCGCCCCCGCGCCGTTCTGCGCGAGGTCGCGGGAGAAATGCTCCATGGAGGTCTGGTCCATGTTCTTGTTCAGCGAGTCCATGGACCGGATGGCGTTCTGGTAGGCGTTCAGCTCGGCGAACTTCGTGTCGAGCTGCTCCTCCTTGGCCGCCATGAAGTCCTTCAGCTGCTGGAGCGTGGCGTCGACGGGGGGCATTTCGGGGGGAGTGTTCATGATGCCGATGTCGTACACGCCGGTGGGGTCGCCGCTGAGAATGGAGTCTATCATGCGTTCGAGTTCGAGCGACTGCCATTCGGCGGTGGCGGAATCGACGCCGTAGTCGAGGAAGCTGGACGGGTTCGCGCGGAACCGTTCGCTGTTGGCCTTCATGGCCTCCAGCTGACTGCGGAAGACGGGGACCTGGTCGGACGTCGGGGAATTCTCCAGCTGATGGCGGATGTCCCCGGCGATGCGGGCGTTCTCCACGAACGGCATGACGTAGTCGAATTCGTGGGACAGGTTTTCGGCGATGTCGAACAGGCGTTCGTACGCCTCCTCCACCGGGTCGCGCAGTTCGGCGTAGATTTCCTTCAGCTCCTCCTTGCGCTCCTCCATCTTTTCGAGGGTCTCCTCGACCTCCTCCAGCTTCTTGCGGATTTCCTTCTCCTTGCGTTTCTGGACGCGGTCGCGGATCTTTTTGAGCTCGGCGGGCGGAGCCTCCTTCTTGACCTTCTCCGGGGCATTCTTGTGGGCTTCGCGCTTCGCCTCGTTTTCCTGTTTCTGCTTCAGCGCCTCCTCCAGCGAATACCGGCTGTAGCGGATGAAGTCGAGCTGCCATGCGGCGACGATCACGGCGAGGTAGCAGAGGAGCGTGAGGCCCCAGATGATCGCGGTCGTGCGGCCGGACTGTATTTTGCGTTTGCTGTTCATGTCAGTGCCTCGTTTTCAATCCGATGAACCCGGGACGTAGAACCGGGATTCGCGGTAGTCGCGCATACGGACGTCGACCTTGTTCAGGTGGTTGATCTGGAGCTTGTCGAGCATGTCGATCACGGTCTGGAACTCGACGTCGGGATCGGCGTACAGCCGCACGTTGATCTCCTCGCCGCCGCCCTGCGTCGCCATGCGCCCCAGGTTCTCCACGAACTTGTCCACGTCGGGCACGCTGCGGAAATCGGGCCGTCCGTCCTGCAGACGGCGTTCCGCCGAGTAGTAGCGGCCGTCCCCGCCGATCGCCAGGATCACGCGGCGCGTGTCCATGCGCTCGGAGATGGTCACGGCGGGGTCCGGGACCTCGATGGGGATTTGTTTTTCGAGCTTCTTCATCATGGTCGTGACGAGGAAGAAGATCAGGAGGAGGAAGACGCAGTCGATGAGCGGCGACATTTCGAGCGTGACGTCGTCATCGTCTTTTTTTCGGATTCTCATGTGCGGTCAATAAAAAATGATTGTTGGGTCGATTCGGAAAACGGATGATGGGAATTAGACGGGCGAGCCGCACGTTTTCTTAGCGGTTTTTTCATTTTTTCCCGGATTTTTCCGGATTCTCCGCCGGACGGACCGTTTTTCCGGCAGAACACCGCGGGGAAAAAAAAGAGCGGGAGCTTGCCGCGGCTTCCGCTCTGAAATAATGCTGAAGCGACCGGGGAGTTCAGGCGGCCTCCCCGGACAGCCGATGCCGGATCAATCCGCGGCGGGTTCTTCCGTTTCGGCGGGAGCGGGCTCGACGGATTCGAGCGCCTGCCATTCGCGCTGCTTTGCCTGTTCCTCAGCGCTCGGGAAAGCGGAGATAAAGCCGTCGCCGGGCTTGGATCCTTTCGGACGCGGGCCGCCGTTGAAGCCGAAGCCCTTTTCATACTGGCCGGCAGTGACGGGGCCGACGGGCTGGTTGCCGGGACGGATGTCGGACTGATGGCCGCGGCGCTGGGAGAAGAGCCAGTCCCAGGTGGCCTTGTTGGAATAAGCTTTGTCCCAGCAGTTGTGGCCGACGCCGAAGAATTCACGCAGATAGACGTTCTCGTTACCGGCCTCCTTCATCTTGATGTACATCCAGCGGGAAAGCTGGGGCGGGACGGTCGTATCGTCACTGCCATGGAAGATCATGACGGGCAGGTCCTTCATCTTTTCGGCGCGGTTCGGATCGCTGCCGCCACAGCAGGGGATGCCGGCGGCGAAGATGTCGGTGCCGTAGCGGGCCAGGAGATCCCAGCAGCCGTAGCCGCCCATGGAGAGGCCGGTCACGTACACGCGGTCCTTGTCGGCCTTGAATTCTTCGATCTTCTTCTCAATCAGGACGGGGACCATACCGAGCGCCTGGTAAGGCTCCTCCATGAGGTCGCCCATGGCGCCGCCGCGGTGGAGCGGGGCCCAGGTCTGGTCGGGCGGGCATTCCGGGGCCAGCACGACGACTTTGCGGTTGCCTTCGCGCATCTGGTTGACGATTTCGGACACAGCAAGACGGAGCTGCGCGAGGTTCTCATCGCCGCGTTCGCCAAAACCGTGCAGGAAAACCAGGATCGCGAACTTGCCGGGCTCGTCCGCATTATAGACGCCCTGGCAGTACCGCAACTCGCCGTTGCAGTTCGTCAGGACTTCCTGCTTCATTTCAAGCGCGTTCAGCGTACGGATTTCGTTGGCGAATCTCTGCTGAATCTGTTCGGAGGGTTCCTCCATCGGGGCGATGACGGCGGATTCAAGAGCGGGATCGGAAGAGCAGGCTGCTCCGATTGCGGCAAGCACGGCGCATCCGAGCACGATCAGTTGTTTTTTCATGGCAGTGGTCCTTTCTGTTTTTTGGTATCTTCTTTCATAAAAAATATACAGCGCAATCCGGGAAAATCAATTCCTCCGCGTCTTTTTTCCGGTTTTTTCTCATTTTTCCGGCGTTCGCATCGTCTTTCCGCACGTCCCGCATTTGAAAAGCGGCATTTTTATGCTATTATACAGACTGAATTCCGAATTTCAAGTCATGCGCGTCATCGCGTTTTGTCCACCCCCGCAGGAGTCCCTTTCTCCATGAATTTTTACCAGCGTATCAAACGCGGCGTCTTCGAGGTGATCCAGCCGTCCGTCGACGCGACCGGCCGCCGACGCCTCTTCAGCGGCATCTTCGACGGCCTGATCATGGCGCTGATCGTATTCAGCGTCCTTTCCGTCTTCATCTGCACGTTCAGGATCCCGGACTGGCTCTTCCGCATCCTGATCCGGATCGAATTCGTCTCCATCATCATCTTCACCGTCGAGTACGCGCTGCGCATCTGGACGGCGAACCTGCTGTACCCGGATCTCAACCCCATCCGCGCCCGCATCCGGTACGTCACCTCGCCCATGGCGATCATCGACCTCATTTCGATCCTGCCGTTCCTCGTGCCCGTCCTCCACACCTACAACCTCATCGGCGTCAGGGTGTTCCGACTGGTCCGCCTGCTCCGTATCTTCAAGCTCAACCGCTACTCCGACGCGCTCGCAGCCATCAGCGACGTCTTCCGCAGCAAATCCCAGCAGATGATCGCTTCCATCTTCTTCGTTTTCATGATCCTCATCCTCGCCTCGCTGCTCATCTACTACGCCGAACACGACGCCCAGCCAGACCAGTTCGAGAACGCCTTCTCCGGCCTCTGGTGGGCGGTCGCCACGCTGACCACGGTCGGCTACGGCGACATCTATCCCATCACCCCCCTCGGACGCTTCCTCGGCGCCATTATCGCCATCCTCGGCATCGGCATGGTCGCCGTCCCCACCAGCATCCTCAGCGCCGGTTTCATGGAAACTCTGGAAAAGCAGACCTCCGGCAAAAACGGAGCCGACGCGGGGTCCGCGGGAAAAGAGGACGGAAAGGATTCCGGCGAAAAGACGGCGGACGAAAAGACGGCTGGCGAAAAGACGGCGGACGCGCCGGAACCCCGTCCGCACGCCGCATCGGCGGACGACGCGTTCGAACCGCCGCAATACTGCCCGCACTGCGGCAGGAAGCTGTTCCCCGACCGAAAGAATTGACCCGTCGTACGAGAAAGCACCACGCCGGCGCGAATCCCCATTTTCTTTTTTTTGATGTTTCACGACTTTTTATTTCATAGTCGTGTTGCAAAAACGAAAAAATGTGCTAAGTTATACGGATACCTGCACATCCTGTTTTCTGCAACCACGCAAAAAAACGGAACCGGATTGTCCCGGCAAAACGGGAGGACGCCCGAACCGATGCCCGGCGTCGTCTTCCCTGCCGCGGCCGCTCCGTTCCGTAAAAAAACGAGGACGTATGAACCGAAATAAGCTTGACCATGACATCCTGCTCCGGAGGGCGGTCCGGGGCTTTTATGCTGTTTTAATGCTGTTCACGGCAATCCTGTGCGCCTGCGGGAAACAGGATTCGGATACGGGACAGGAATACATTTCGACGCCGAACGACCTCAACAGCCCGAATTTCGTGATCGGCGTCGTATCCGAGACAAGTTCCGGCAACGAGGCGAAGGCGCATTTCCCGCGGGCGGTTTTCCGCGAGTATGAAACCGTATCGGACGCGTATCCCGCGCTTGAAAACGGCACGATCGACGCCATCGCATTCGACCGGCCGGTCCTGGATTTCGCTCAGCGCACCCGGGACGTCTTCGTCCTGCTGCCGGACAACTACGCCGAGGGGCACGTCGGAATCGCGGTCCCGCGGGAAAAGCCGGAAATCCTCCAGAGCGTGAACGCGTTCCTGCGCGAGTATTTCTCCTCCGGGCTGTACGACAGCATGTATGCCCGCTGGATCAAGTCCAACGATCCGGAAATGCCTCGCATCCCGACGCCCGCCGAACCGTACGGAAAGATCGTGGTCGGCACGGAAGATACGAACGAACCCATGAATTTCATCGACTCCGACGGGTCGCCCTCGGGGTTCGACGTCGAGCTGATCTACCGCCTTGCGGCCGCCTTCAACCTGTCCGTTGAGATCAGGGTAATGCCGTACCTCGACCTGTATACGGCCGTCGAAAAGGCGACCGTCGACCTGGCCGTTGCATCCATGGACAAAAACACCGGGGAGAACCGCGGCATCCTCTTCTCCGAGGACTACATCGACTGTCCGGCGGCGATCATGACGAGGAAAGCCCTCTACAAACCGGCCCCGGGCTCCCGCGGCGGCGCATCCATGAAAACGCCGCAGGAACTCGCCGGGAACTATGCGGCGATCCTCGCCGGGTCGAAATACGCGGCGGACTGCAGGGAGCTTCTCCCAAGCACGAAATTCGTCCTCGCCGACAGCCGCGAATCGGCCTGCGCCCTGCTCAGTTCGGACAAGATCGATTCCGTCCTCATGGAGGAACCGCTAGCGCGTTCCTGCACCGCACTGTATCCGGAAATCCAGATCGCGTCGATCATCAAACGGGAAGCCTATTCCTTCGCGCTTCCGCAGGGTTCCCCGCTTTACCGCGCGATCAACCGCGTCATCGGCGAACTGAAAACCTCGGGCGAGCTCGAGGATTTCGCCTCGAAATGGTGCTCCGCCGAGCCGGAAAAACAGGAATTCGAAAAAATGTTCGAACGCGACGACGTCCCGATGGTCAACGGCATCCTCCGTTTCGCCGCCACCCCGGGCCCGACTCCGCTCTGCTTCATGGGCGAGGACGGCATCATGCGCGGGCTGGAAATCGAGCTCATACGCCGCGCCGCCCACGAATTCGGCATGGAGCTCCAGATCATCCCCGTACGCCGCGAAGTGCTGATGGATATGCTTCGTTCCGGCCAGGTCGACGTCGCCGGCGGGTTGCTTGCCCCGGACGACGGAAACACAGAAAACATCGAGTTCTCCGAGGCGTTCTACGAAGGCGGAGCCGCCCTTCTCACCAACATCCCCCACGACGAATACGTGTTCGGGATCACCAGGCTCAGCCAGCTGACCGGAAAGCGCGTCGGCGTCCTGCCATTCACCTTCGCCGCCTCGCAGCTTGACGAAAAGCTCCCGGATGCCGTGCCGTTCTACGCCAGCCAGGAACGCGACCTCTTCTACCTGCTCGGCACCGAAAAGATCGACGCGTTCATCATCGGCGAACCGCAGGCCAGGGAGTATCTGCCCAACTATCCGCAGTTCACCCAGATCCCCGAATACATCACGCGCGTCGACTACGCCTTCTTCTTCCCGGCGGCGAGAAGAGACCTCAGCGAGGCGTTCTCCCGCCAGATCCGCGCCATGAAAAAGAACGGGACGCTGAAGAATCTCCAGAACAAGTGGCTCTCCCCCCGGAACCTCCATGCCGAACTGCCGCAGGCGACGCAGGACACCCCGAACGGCGTGCTCCGCATGGGCGTCGTGATCGGACGCGAGCCGTTCTCCTATCTCCGCAACGAAAAGCTTGTCGGCTACGACCTGGAGACCGCATGGCGCGCCGCGGAAGCCATGGGGTTCCAGGTGGAGTTCGTCCGCCTGGATCCGGACGATTTCGAGCAGGCGCTCACGGACGGACGGGTCCACTTCGGGGCAAGCGACGTTTCCGCCGGGCTCACCTCGTCCGGCAAACTTGTCTACGCGGACCCGCACTACAACGGCGGCCTGGTCGCCGTCGTACCGGACAAGAACAGGGCGCACAGGGTCCACATGGCGCTGGTCCCGCGGATCAAGTTCTTCCTGAAGGATCAGGCGTTCAGTCTGCACCGCTCGCTCTGGAAGGACGACCACATGCGCAAGATCCTCGGCGGGTTCAAAAACACGCTCGTCATCGCGGTCTCGGCGGTCTTCTTCGGCGCCCTCCTCGGCATCCCGCTCTGCATGTGCCGCCAGTCCAAACGCAGATACATCTCGATCCCCGCGAACATCGTCTGCGCCCTCATCTACAACATCCCCATCCTCATCCTCCTCATGGGTCTCTACTACGTGGTCTTCCTCAGGTTCAGGCTCAGCCCGCTGGCCGCCGCGATCACGATCTTCATCCTCCGGTTCACCGCCTCCTCCTGCCGACTCTACATGACCACGCTCGAGCATATCGGCGGCGTGCAGATCGACGCCGCGCGCGCCCTCTGCCTGGGCAGGTTCACCTTCTTCCGCAGGGTCATCCTCCCGCAGGCAGCCGCGTTCCTCGCCAAGCCCTTCCGCGAGGAGATCATCCGCCTGATCGAGCTGACCACGGTCGTCGGCTACATCTCCGTCTGGGACCTCACGAAGGAGGTCGACTGGATTCGCGGGCGCACCTACGAATCCTTCTTCCCCATCGCCTTCGCTACCATCCTTTATTTCCTCCTTTCCCTCTCCCTGATCGCCGTCATTTCCCTCCTCAGCAAGAGGTTCGAGGCGTCCGTACGGAAGCAGAAGCCCGATCCCGTTCACACTTTGGAATGACCGCGCCGCGGACGAGCCCGCATCGCAAGACGAAAGAACCCAAAAAAGAGAACAGAAAAGATGAGACCACGCCCGAACCGGCCGTCCCGCCCGGGACGGAAACCTTTCCGTAAAAGCTTCCAGCATTTCCAGCACAGATTCAAGCAGCGCCCGGAACCCGTTCCGGCGCGCCTGCACGTGATCCTGGCCCGGGAGGCGCCGAAGGCGGTCGTCTTCCGCCGCGGCCCCTCCAACCGCGTCTGCACGATCGGCTGGGACCTGGAGACCGACACGTTCACCATGGGCCAGTGGCTCAAGGGCCGCATCTACGGTTACCGCGCCGACCTTTCGCCAGACGGCGAATTCATGATCTACTTCGCCACGGATTTCCGCCGCCCGAACACCATCTCCGAGTATGCCGGAACCCTCCGGGAAGAGGCCTTCGGCGCGATGCCGGACGACGCCGGCGACGGCTTCGGCCCCGATGAAACCGGAATCGAAAAACAGTTGCGCGAAATCCGCCTGACCAGGGCCGACGAGATCGAACGTTTCGCCGCCTCCCCGGAAGCCTCCGCGCCCAGCTGGACCGCCATCTCCCGCGCCCCCTACCTGAAGGCGCTCGACCTGTGGTTCAACGGAACCGCGTGGAACGGCGGCGGCCTCTTCATGGGCGGCGACAAAGTCTGGCTCAACACCCCCGCCGCGCCCGGGAGCGCCCTGCCCCTCCTCGCGCGCTCCGCCAGCGGTCTCGACGTCTCGCAGGATTTCCCGTTCGACGTGAACTTCGGCGGCGAATGCCCCGGCGTCTACTGCCACCGCCTCGTCCGCGACGGCTGGACCGAAAAGCACCAGTCGGAAAACTCCATCGTCTACGAGAAGCCCCTCGCCTTCGGCTGGGCCCTCCAGAAGCTCTTCGTCAGCGGAAAAGCCGGAAACGGGCACGGCTGCTACTGGGAACGCCACCGCATCGTCAACCAGGAGCGCCGCCTGAAGATCGATGGTTCCGCCTGGCGCTGGGCCGACTACGACGCCCCCCGGAACCGCATCCTCTACGCCAGGAACGGCATGATCTTCGCCCTCCCCGTCGCCGCCGATTTCGGGATGCCGGTCATGCTCAAAAACTTCAACGACATGAAGTTCGAAGCCGTACAGGCGCCCTACTGAACCAATACCGAACTCAAGCGAGGCATCCCATGACCGACCGTTCCGAAGAAGCAAAAAAAAATTTCCTCAACGGCATGAACTGCGCGCAGGCCGTCCTCTGCGCCTTCCGCGACCGCTGCGGACTCGACCTCGACACCGCCATGAAACTCGCCTCCGGGTTCGGCGGCGGAATCGCACGCCAGCGCGAAGTCTGCGGCGCGATCACCGGCATGTGCATGGTCGCCGACCTGATCCGCGGGCCCGGCGAAGGCACGGACAAAGCCGCGAAGGACGAGCACTACGCGTTCATCCGCGGGCTCTGCGACGCCTTCCGCGAGGAGACCGGCTCCATCATCTGCCGCGAACTCCTCGGCCTCGCACCGAAACAGGCCGATCCGCCCGTCTCCGAGGCGCGCACCGAAGCCTACTACAAAAAACGCCCCTGCGCCGAACTCGTCGCACTTGCCGCGAAAATTCTCTCCGAACGCCTCCCTGAATGAACCGTGCGCGAGCGTCAGCCGTGCACTGCTTCAGTGGAGGACTTGTCCTCCCCCCTG
>JAGCTY010000084.1 GCA_017963105.1 Lentisphaeria bacterium | reverse complement strand
GGCGGCTTCGGCGGAGGTTTCGGCGGAGGCCAGCGTCCCGGCGGCCGCTGAACACAGCGCAATCCAAACCGGAAACCAACCGTTATTTCGATTCACCGGCCCCAGAAGCTTCGATTGACTTCAGGGGCCGTTTTGCCCCCCGTGCCGCGGCCGGGGGGAAGCAAGCGAGGCTGTTTCATGGCAAAATGGCATCTGCTGGTGGAGGAAGACCTCCCCCACCCCCAATTGACGCTGGTCTGTACCGACGCGGGGGAGATTTCGTCCGTCGAACTCGAACACGACGTTGACAACTACCCCTGCGTCGCAGGAGAAATCGTCGCGGACGGCTGCAGGATGAGTATTCATCAGAAGCATTCCGCCACCGCGGCCTATCAGGGCATCCATATCGGGCACTGGGACGAATTCTGCAGGACCATCCCCGAACGAATCCCCGTTCGCTGCGAAAGCCGGGCCGTATGGACGGACCTGATGCGCAGCCTGGTCGAAAAGCGGCGGGAAACGGCGGAAACCGTCATCCCGGAAACGATGAGTCTGTCCGCGTTTTTGGAGGAGCAGCTGCATTGGGAAATCAAATATGTCGTGGCTGATCCGCGCATCATCTGGATGGCCTTTTACGTTCTGGGCAGCGACAAATGGCTTTCCGCAAAAATGTGCTCGGATGAAATCCCGACGCGGGAGGAGGCCGTCGCAAACCTGAAGAGTTACGGCCTCTTCCGGCCGTATTCCTGCCACAACCAATGCCCCGACGACGTGTATGGGATCATGAGCCGGATCTGGGCCGGTTTCGTGCAGCGGCATCATGAGGAATGTGCCGCCCAGGTCTGGAACAAACGAGTTCATTTCGAGGAGACGGCGATCCTGCCGGATGAAACGCGGGATGCGTTCGTGAAGAATCTGCGTGTCGTCGGCTCGTTCGCTGTCCCGTACTTCGAATATACGATCAGGGAATTGAAGCCGAATGAACGCATAAAACTGGTTCGGGAGCCCGACAACCCGCACGATCCGAACGCCATCCGGGTCGAAGCGCCGTTCGTTCACGGCGAAAAAATCGGATACATTCCGCGTACGGAGGCGGCTGTGTTTGCGCCTGAAATCGACTCCGGCATCACCTATGCCGCGTGGATCGGCACGGTTGACCGGGAAAAACAGCAGGTCTTCCTCGACATTTACAAACACGTCCGGTTCCCGATCGACGATGTCACGGGCATCCGTTTCGTTCAGAATGGTTACCAGGGCGAACAGATTTCGTTCGAGCTCTCCCTCGGCAGACGGAGGCTCGTTTGTACAAAACGGGAATCCCGGGGCGAGCTTAGGGAACAGCATATTGAGTTGACTTTTGCTCCTGAATGTTGGGAAGATATTTTTGCCCGCCTGCGGCAGTGCAACCTGCCGGGCTGGCGCCGCGCCTACCACGACTACAGCCGCGGCGAAAGCCGGTTCTGGGAGCTCGAAATCCGGCGGAGGAAGGCATCCCGCATCCTGATCTCCGGCTGCGCCGACTACCCGGAGGAATGGGATACATTCATGCGGCTGATCGACGATTGCCTGGACCTGAACAGGATCACGGGCGACGGCAAGGTCTTCCTGACCACGGTCGAACCGCCGCTGAAACATATGCCGAAAAGGTGAACCACACACGTTCTTATTTGTTTTTTTCGAAAGGAACAGTCAATTATGACGAATCAATCTCTTCAGGAACAATTCCGGCAGGCGTATGATGCCGGTGATATCGACAAACTGCGCGAAATGAGAATTGACATCATGAAGGAAACGGTCGAAATAGCGCAAAAAGGCAGATATGTGGCAAATGGAAAGACGGTTTCGCTGCCGGATGCCTGGCCCATGATGTCAGGGTCCGTCCTGTATTCCGACCCGCCCCGGGCAGAGGCCGTTCCGGCTGGGCGGACACCGATCGTCGAGGTGCTCGATTCCGACACGCTCCTGGCCGGCAAACGGCTCCTGAACGAAGGGTACGCTCCCGCCGTCCTGAACTTCGCGAACCGTCAGACCCCGGGCGGAGGCGTGCTTCGCGGAGCCGGGGCGCAGGAGGAAAACATCTTCCGCAGGTGCAATCTTTTCCTGTCGCTGTACCAGTTCCACAGAAACGGCGAACTGTTCGGCATCCCCCGGCGGAAAGAACAGTACCCGCTTGACCGCGACACGGGCGGCGTCTATTCCCCGCACGTGACGGTTTTCCGCGGGCTTGAGACGGACGGCTATCCGCTCCTGGAACACCCGTACCAGCTGGGCGTCGTGACGGTCGCCGCGCTCAACCGTCCGCCGCTGAAGGATCCGGAGCACTTCGCGGACGACATGGTCCCGCCGACTTTACGGAAGATGCGTACCATCTTCCGGATCGCCCTGGCGCACGGCCACGACGCGCTGGTGCTCGGGGCGTGGGGATGCGGAGCCTTCAAGAACCCGCCGGAGCACATCGCCGCACTTTTCCACGAAGTCATGAACGAGGAGGAATTCTTCGACAAATTCCGGAAGATCGTGTTCGCGGTCCTTGACCGGAAGGGCATCGAGAACAGGGGCAGAAAAAACGGCAATATCTGGGCGTTCCGGGATGAATTCCGGAACGAAACGGCAGCCGGCACTGCGCCCGCAGCGGAACAACACGCCGACGGCGACAGAGGGAACTCCTTTCCCGAGGGAAAAAACGACCGACTTCGCCGTTTCCGCGGCATGTTCTGGGGACTCGTCGTCGGGGACTGCCTCGGCTCGCCGATCCAGTTTTCGGACAAGGACAAGCATGTGCATGTGACGGACATGATCCCGTGCGATTTCTTCCGCACGCCGCCGGGATACTGGACGGACGACTCCTCCATGGCGTTCTGCGTGGCCGACAGCGTGGCGAGGTGCGGCGGCTACGATTTGCAGGACATCGCAGACACATTCCTGAAATGGTATCGCGAAGGGTACTGGTCGAGCCTGCCCGATGCGTTCGACATCGGGGAAGCGACGCATCGTGCCATGTGGGGGATCGGCAAAGGAAACCTGCGCAACGGGACCGAGGAATCCCAGGGAAACGGCAGTATCATGCGCTTCGCGCCGTCGTACATCCTGAACTTCGGCAACCCCGACCGGACCATCCTGCGCGAGGTGAGCGACCTGACGCACGACAGCAGCCGCGTGCGCGGGGTCGTCGACCTGATGGCCGACGTCTGCGACGAACACATGCAGGGGCATCCGACCGTCGTGCAGTCCATTTACGAAACGCGCGACGAGGTCGACAATTCCGGTTGGGCCGTCTCCACGCTCCAGGCGGCGCTGTGGGCGTTCCATACCACGAAATCCTTCGAGGACGGCATGATCGCCGCGGTGAACCTCGGCGGCGACGCGGACAGCATCGGAGCCGTCTTCGGGCAGATCGCCGGCGCCTACTACGGATTCGACGCCATCCCCGAACGCTGGCTCGCCGCGATCAAGGACCGCGAAAAGGTTTCCGAGCTCATCGAATCGTTCCTGAAGGTCGCCGCGAAGTAGCTTCTTTCCGCATCCCGGCGGACTATTGTTCGGCGGGGAATACGTTTGGCAGGAGCGCCTCGGCTTTCATTTAGCATTCATTCGTTTTTTTGCCCGCGCGCCAAAACTACCTCAATTCGAAAAAGATCTGCTGTCCGCGTCTCCGCGGTCAGCAAACTACCTCAATTCGAAAAAATCTGCTGTCCGCGTCTCCGCGGTCAGTAAGAAACGCCTATCTCAATTCGAAAAAAAACTGCTGTCCGCGTCCCGCGGTGAATTAAAAAAGATGTAGAGCGCAAGCGAGGTTTCCGAGGAGCGAAGCGCCCCCCGAAGAGACATCCCCCTGAGGAGAACGACACGCCGGTTATTATGACATTCCTTTGCCCGCGCGTCTCGCGGTCCGGGGAACCACGCACCTCAATTTATTGCTCTGCCGTTCGCGCCTCGAGGTCAGTAAGAAACGCCTACCTCAATTCGGAAAAAATCTGCTGTCCGCGCCCCGCGGTAACAAAAACTGTCGAACTCGTGCAAACGAGTTCACCGAGGCGGCAAAGCCGCCCCAGGCAAAGCGGGGACGCGGAGCGTCGTTTCCTTCCCACAATGTTATGATTTGTCCGAAAAAAGGCGGAAAACCGGCTTGACTTTCCTGTAACAGGGTGTAAATTGTGTTTTGGAAACGGGTTCCGCCCTCGCGAAATCCGATTTTCGTGCTCATTTGATCGGTTATTTCAGCAAAAGAAAACGTGAATCCGCCAAGTTTCAAATATGCTCTTTTACTCCCGGACATCGAAATACCAGCAAGGACCATTGTGTCTTCGTATCTTGCTGGGCGTTTCTCTGTCGTTCTGGGAGCAGGTTCTTGGCGGAACCCACGTTTTCACGCACGGGGATACGTCCGGCTTTTTTGTCTTTTCCCGACCGCTTTCCGCCAGAAAACATATCTTTTTTTCCAAAAAACGATGCGGCCCCCGCCCGGTATGACAAAAGATGTCGTACCTCCTGTGCTATATTCTAACATGTTTTCCCGATAACAATATTGCAACCCCTAATCGGCCTTGCCGGAATCCCCCCAACGAAAGGACAAAACCATGAGTGAAAGAAAAGACACGAAAAAAGATGCTATTCTGATGCTTTTTATGTTCCGAGGAGATTACCTCTTGGATAATCTGGGGCATGAAGTCATCAACCTTTTTAAGGCGGATAATAAAAAGCACTATGTTTATGTTGTTCCTTGGGGGCATGTCAATCCGAAATTCGCACAAAGGATTGGGACAATTTTGTTTGCTCAGCACATCGGAAAGGGGCGAATTGAGGTTTTTGCAAAAGCCACTGTTGCAGACGGACCTTTTGAGGGAGTAACGTATTCGAGTCCGCGCAAAGGACCAAATCCGAAATTACCAATCATGAAGGAACAGCAGAAAAAAGTTTGTGAGAATATTTTCTATGGCGGGAAAAACATTATTAATATATACGGGTATGACAAGCCTGATGATGACCAGGGAATACTGGTTTCGTATGAAGTAACCAATTTCCTTCGAGCAACAACGGAAATCAAGTTTTCTTATATTGATAATGACAACGGATATGAGTACATCGATACAAACAAGGCAAATTCAACTCAAAGGACGTATTTTTCCTCTGATCATCAGGCTGGCGGTTACAAACGATTAATTGAAAAAATCAAGAATCACAGTCTTTGGGAGGAAGAGGATTCGTCAGAAACAGTAGGAGAGATGCTTCAACGTTTGCAGAAACCTCTATTCCTTTCTATCGTAAAAAAAGGAAATGATGAAATAATCTATTCCAATTGGATGCATTACTATCTCTCAAAAAACAAAAAGCTGACGAAAGATTTTGCCAGCAAGGTGTTGCATTTCGATGAATTAGACCAAGAGCACTGTGACTGTTTCCGGGAAGCGGAGCATATAGATCTGTTGATTGCGGATAGGAAGAATATAATCATCATCGAGAATAAAATCAAGAGCGGCATTAACGGAAAAAAAGAAAATGGCGAAAGCCAGCTCAGCGTTTACATAAAAAAGGCAGAAGAAAAAATAGCGGATGATTTAAGAATACGAAAACCTATCGTTAGAGGTTTCATTCTTGTTCCTGATTATGAATATGACAACATTGATTCGGAAAGAAAGAATCTTGAATGCGGTGAAAAATATACTGTAATCAAGTACAGTGCTGTTTATGCCTTTTTTAATGATTTCCTGAATGTAAAAAAGAATGACAAAGATTATCCCTATCTTGAGGACTTTTGTAATGCGCTAGAACGCCATATCAAATACCCCCCAAATGATTTGTACGAGGATTGTCTTAATTCTTTCTTGAAAATAACCCAACTGCCATGACACTTTCTGCGCCCTCAAGTATGGACGAATTCAAAAAAACTTCCCCAAGTTCAAAGTTGCTTATGAAGTCATGAGCAGCTTTGAGTAAGGGCTATTAAACAAAATGATGTCAGAGAACAATAATGAATGAACAAGAATTTGCGGATTTGAAAGCGAAAGCCGCGGATACGTCGTATCAAATCGGAAGGTGCTATGAGACCGGGGACGGGGTCGGCAGGGACGAAGCGGAAGCCGTCAGGTGGTATCGCATGGCGGTCGAGCATGGTTGTGTTCAGGCAATGATCGAACTCGGTAAATGCTATACATTCGGCATCGGCGTGAGGAAAAATCGCGCAATGGTGTTCAAATGGTGGGGAAAGGCCGCGGAACAGGGGCATGAAAAAGCGATGATCCTGCTGGGGAAGCGGTTTCTGTGCGAGTTCGATGCGGAATATGATCCGCGCGAAGGCGTCAAATGGCTCCGCCGGGCGGCGGACCGTGGCGATGCCCGGGCGATGTTCGAGCTTGGGGACTGCTATGAAAACGGAATCGGCGTGAAGAAGGATCCTGACGCGGCGTACTTGTGGTTTTGCCGGGCGGCGCTCGCAGCTCCCGAGGATGAGGATTTGTATCAAAGGGTACAGAGCCGAATCTTCGAACCGAAGCTCAAGGAAGTTCTGGGCAGGTAAAAACTTCGGCGATTCCAACATGTTTCCATAAGTCCGAGATACGCGACATTATTTGTTGAAACAAAAATAAAACAAGTTGCAAGTGCGCTGCAACTGGCTTTTGAAGGGACGCTTTCGCGTCCACGCTGCGCTGGGGGCGCTGCGCGCCTCGGAAAACTCGCTTGCGCTCGACTTCTTTTTTGTTTACCGCGGGGCACGAACGGCATGGTTTGATTTGGGGAAGTTTCCGAGGCGGGAGGTGTCCTTTCAGGGGTCGCTTCGCTCCTCGGTAAACTCGTTTGCGCTCGACTTCTTACTTGACCGCGGGGCGCGAACGGCATGGGTTTGTTTGAGAAAGTCTTTATGAGCAAGGAAAGAACGCTTTCGCGTCCATGCTGCGCGTCCGGGGGGGCCCGCATTCGCGGGCCTCGGTAAACTCGTTTGCGCTCGACTTCTTTCTTGACCGCGGGACGCGAACGGCATAGGTTTGTTTGAGAAAGTCTTTATGAGCAAGGAAGGGACGCTTTCGCGTCCACGCTGCGCTGGGGGCGCTGCGCGCCTCGGTAAACTCGCTTGCGCGAGCCATTATTTGTTTGTTACCGCGAGACGCGGATGGCATGATTATTGGGGAAAGTTCAGGGGGCTGCTCCTCCACGACCGGTGAGCGGGGATTAGTTAACGTTACGAAAAGGGACGGGGCGGATATTTGATCAAAAAATATATGATTTTTCGTGAAAAGGGAATAGCATATTTTCGTTTCTATAGTATATTAAGGCTTGACGGAAGATACTATCTTCCGCCGGCGGATGCCGCGCGCGCCTCAAAACAAGCCCGCGTCCGCCGTCCATTCCTGAACAGATTCTGAACTCGTTTCCATACCAACCCAACACGCATGAGGGTACCTCCAATCATTTGATCGGATGGATTTTCAGCGGGTGGGCAAACATGCCAATGCAGGAAGATTCGAGCGTGGCTGCCTGAAAACGCAACCACCGAGAATCTTACCAATTGGACTTTGTCCAGACGCGAAAAGCCGCCGAGAACCAATGATTGGAGGCACCCGTAAATCAGGAGAACCAAGACATGAAACATGCAGCCGTTATCGCCGCGATCTGCGCGGCAACCGCAGCCATCGCGAGCTGCGCCTCCGCCGACGAAGCCCCCGCGTCCGAGCCCGGGAAACTGACCTTCTACCCGTCCAGCGCGACGGAGCTGCAGGCCGGTCCCCTCGCCGACCGCAAAAAAGTGAACGAGACGTTCCTGCTGGAAACGCTGAACCCGGACGCCCTGCTGTCGAAATTCCTGACGGTGGCCGGCCTCGAACCGAAGGCGAAAC
Source organism: Lentisphaeria bacterium (assembly GCA_017963105.1). Lineage (GTDB taxonomy): Bacteria > Verrucomicrobiota > Lentisphaeria > Victivallales > UBA1829 > UBA1732. Next base: position 4,075 of record JAGCTY010000084.1, on the reverse strand, counting down.
CCTACGGCGGCTGGGAAGCGCGCGACATCGCGGGGCATTCGCTGGGGCATTACCTCTCCGCGCTCGCCATGGCCTACGCGCACGGCGGCAACGAGAAGGCGAAGGAACGCGCCGACTATATCGTGGATGAGCTCGCGAAGTGCCAGGACAAGCTCGGCACCGGGTACGTCCACGCCGAGGACGAAGGCTGGCTGAAACAGCTCGAACAGGGCACGGTGCGCCCGCAGCCGTTCAACCTGAACGGCGTCTGGGTGCCGTTCTACTCCATCCACAAAGTCTTCGCCGGCCTGCGCGACGCCTACCGCCTGACCGGAAACAAGAAGGCGCTCGACGTGGAACAGAAGCTCGCCGACCGCGTGATCGCCGCACTGAGCAACCTCAAGCCCGATCAGGTGCAGAACATGCTCCGCGCCGAGCACGGCGGCATGCTCGAGGTCATGGTCGACCTCACCACGGACACCGGCGACAAGAAGTATTCCGAGGCCGGACGCCGCTTCTTCTTCGACAACCGCATCCTCGGCGCGATGGAGGAACAGCGCGACATCTTCAACGGCATCCACGCGAACACGCAGATCCCGAAGATCGCCGGTCTGGCGCGTCTGTATGAGGTCGAGGGCGACGAAAAGGCGCGCGTCGGCGCCGAGTATTTCTTCACGGAAGTCTCCACGAAGCGCTCCTATGCGAACGGCGGCCACAGCGAAAGCGAGCATTTCTACGACATGAACGACGTGGCGCGTACGCTGAAGCCGAACACCGCCGAGACGTGTAATTCCTACAACATGGTGAAGATCGCCCAGCACGTCTTCGAGTGGAACCAGAACACGAAGCCGATGGATTTCGCCGAGAAGGTGACGCTGAACCATATCGCCGCCAACATTGGCCATGAGCCCGGCGAATACGGCTACTTCCTCTCCCTCGGCTCGCCGCACTACAAAGTCTTCTCCACCGAGTTCGACTCCTGGTGGTGCTGCGTCGGGTCCGGCATGGAGAACCCGGAACGCTACACCGAGATCAGCTTCGCCACCGACGGCATATCCGTGGCCGTGAACCAGTACTGGGCCGCCGAACTGAAGGACGACAGCCTCGGTCTCGACCTTGAGCTCAAATCGGAATTCCCGCTGTCGAAGACCGCCGAGATCAAGCTCGGCCTCAAGAAGGCGAAAAAGTTCGCGCTCGACCTCCGCAAGCCCGTCTGGGCGAAGCAGATGACCGTGAAGGTCAACGGTTCCGCGGTCAGCGCCGACGCCGACGAACGCGGCTATGTCGCGATCAACCGCAAGTGGAAGGACGGCGACAAGGTCGAAGTCGAATTCGAGTTCCCGCTCTACAGCGAGATGCTCCCCGACGGCAAGCACGTGGCGTTCTTCTACGGCCCGCTGCTCCTCGCCGCCGTGATCCCGCCCGCCGAAGGCAGACAGAACCCGGCGCTCCGCCGTTACCGCGACCAGTGGGGCGGGGAAACGCACGAGCCGATCCCGGTCGTGGACGCCGCCGACGCCGAGACCGCGATCAAGGCGTTCAAGCCCGGCAAGAACTTCGGCGAATTCACCGCGAAGAGTACGACCGGCGAATTCACGCTGATGCCGCTCTTCAACATCTACCACGAGCACTACTCCGCCTACCTCCCGCTGAACAAGTAAGGAAATCATAAAGGATTTCTGAAATGAGGATCCCCGCCGTTTTCCTCGTCCTCATCCTCTGCTTGTCCTTCGCCGCCGTCCTGCGTGGCGCGGACAACGGGGACGGGACGTACACCAACCCGATCCTGTTCGCCGATTACCCCGACTCGGAGGTCATCCGCGTGGGCGACGATTTCTACTACCAGTCCTCGTCGTTCCACCTCGTGCCGGGCAATCCGATCATGCACTCGAAGGATCTGGTGAACTGGGAACCGGCGGGATTCTCCATCCCGGACTACAAAATCCCGGAGGATGCGCGCTACGACCTCGACGGCCGGCATGGCGACGCCTACGGCATCGGCAGCTGGGCGCCGTCGCTGCGTTACCACGACGGCATGTTCTACTCCGTGTGCTACGTGTGGGACAACCGGCCGGAAAACAAGACCGGCGTGGACGGCGTGTTCCTGGTATCGCGTGCGAAGAGCATCGAGGGGCCGTGGACGATGAACGCGATCCATGCGAGGATGTACGACCCGGGGCTGTTCTTCGACGACGACGGCCGCGTGTATGTGTTCCACGGGCAGAACGAACTGAAGGTGACCGAGCTCGACGCCGGCCTGACGAAGGTCGTCACGCCCGAGAAGACGGTGGTCCGCGGGTCGATCTGCGAGGGCTCGCACGTCTACAAGGTCGACGGCAAGTATTACATCTACAACCCCGGCGGCGGCAAGCAGCACTGCTTCCGCTCGGACAATATCTACGGCCCGTACGAACATAAGGTCGTCTGCGATTCCCAGCTGACCTATGAGGGATCCGGCCTGCATCAGGGCGGCCTTGTCCAGCTCGAAAACGGCGACTGGTGGGCGATCATCTTCCAGGACCACGGCAAGCTCGGGCGCATCCCGTTCCTGCTGCCCGTGGAGTGGAAGAACGGCTGGCCGGAAACGAAGCCCGTCATCACGCACAAAAAACCAATACCGGAGCCCATTGACATCGACGATCTCGCCGCCCGCGGGATCAGCATGGACCGATCGGGGAGAGCGTCCTCCGTTTGGAAAAACCGGGAAAACGGACCGGACAGATGGCGCGGCGACACGTTCGACAATGCGGACGGCATCAGTCTCCAATGGCAATGGAGCCACCACCCCGCCGCGGACGGCTGGTCGCTCACGGAACGTCCCGGCCGGCTCCGTCTGAAGCCGGTGCGCACGTCCGACGCGATCCGCGAGACGCAGAACGTGCTGGTGCAGCAGATCTTCGGGCCGGGCGACTCCGCGCAGGTCGTGCTGGACTACTCCGGGCTGAAGGACGGCGACGTCGCCGGACTCGGCCTCTTCTCCAAACACTGCACGTTCATCGCGGCGGTCCGCGAGAATGGCAGAACGCGCCTCGCCGTGATGCGCCAGATGAACCGCGACGGCAAGTACACCACGGAGGAACTCGCGTCCGTCGAGCTCGACAAAATCGGCCCGGACGATTCGACCAATACGCTCAAAAAGGGGCAGGTCCTGATCCGCGCGGACATCCCGTTCCTCCAGTACGCCGTGCAGTATTCCTACAGTGCCGACGGGGGGAGGTCGTTCCGTGATCTGGGCGAACTGCTCGGCATGCCCTGCGAATTCTTCTCCGACTGGCTGGCGATCCGCTACTGCCTCTTCTGCTACGCCCGGCAGGAGCCCGGCGGGCACGCGGATTTCGACGACTTCAAGACGGAACAAAAGCTGTACGACTATCAGGTGAGGAATGGAGAGATCACCTACCACGCGCAGTTCTGCGACGCCTATCAGGACATGTCCAAACCGGCGTTCGTGTGGGTGTCCGCCCCGGACGCGCCGCCGAACCTGTACCTGAAATGGCCGGGCACCTCCCGCATCGGGACCGGCATCCACGACGCGGCGTCCTGGACGGAAGCCTTCGAGACGCGCGAACCGCGCTGGCTCCGCTTCGACCGGGTCATCTTCGACGAACAGGATGGCGACAAATGCACCGTCACCGTCCGCGCCTGCGGCAAGGGACGGATCGTCCTGCGCAGGAATCAGTCAGACGTCATACCGGAAGCAATCGTCGGAACGCTGTCCCCTGCCGAGATCGCCTCCATTCAGGTGGAATCCGAGGACATGCGCGACTACAAGATCGAACTGGACAACCCGGCCATGCGGATCCCCGCGGATTCCCTTCCCCAAACGGGACGCATGCGATTCCGTTCCATCACATTGCCAATCCGCGTGGACCTGGAACCGGAAGACGGCTCCTCGCTCCGCTTCCGCAGCCTGAAGATTTCACAGTAGTTTCCCCCTTGTGCACGAGCGTCAGCCGTGCACTACCGCAGTGGAGGCTATGCCTCCCCGCAGCCTGAAGATTTCACAGCAGTTTCCCCATTGTGCACGAGCGTCAGCCGTGCACTACCGCAGTGGAGGCTATGCCTCCCCGCAGCCTGAAGATTTCACAGCAGTTTC
>JAGCTY010000083.1 GCA_017963105.1 Lentisphaeria bacterium | reverse complement strand
TGTAGCGGGTGTAAATCGGGGCCTGTTCCGGGATTTGCAGCACCTCGGAAACGATCATCTCGTGCGCACAGCCGCAGAGCGCGAACACGGCGGCGAACAGGAAAAGGGAAAGGCAATGGCGAAGTCTCATGATGTTATTTCCTTGTTGTGGAATTGGTTTCGGAGGCGGGGGCGGATTCCTTCACGGACTCCAGGACCGAGGCGCTGCGGAGGATTTCGACGGCGCGTTCCAGCTGGACGTCGCGGACGCCGTCCGCCAGCCCGGGGTCGATCACGCCGGGATAGTCGTTCAGCTGCGCGTAGAACGCCTGCTGTCTCTGGGGCGGTATCTCGACCGTGATATCCGGTTGAAGCCCCACGTTGTGAATGGGCGTGTGCGACGGGGTGAAATAGTGCGCCACGGTGATGCGAAGCGCACCGAGGTCGCCGATGGGCATGATGGTCTGCGCGGAGCCCGTGCCGAATGTCCTTTCCCCGAGCACGACCACGCGTTTCAGGTCGCGCAGGGCGGACGCGGAGAGCTCGGCGGCGCTGGCGGAATTGCCGTTCACGAGCAGGATCACCGGCAGATTGTAGTATTTCGTGCAGTTCACCGTCTTGTAGGTCTGGTTTTTGGACGGGTCGCGCCATTCGAGCGTGACGAGCGTCTGGTCCTCCTTCACGAACCGGCTGCACACCTCGACCGCGCTGTCCACGATGCCGCCCGGGTTGTTCCGCAGGTCGATCACCAGCGAAGTCATGCCTTCCGACGAGAGCTTGGAAAGGGCGGTATCGAGGCGGCCCGGCGTATCGCGCGAGAACTGGAGGATGCGGAGATAGCCGATGCCGCCGCTGTCCGGCAGGATATGCGCGCCGACCACGCTCGGGACCTCGACCGTGCCGCGGACCACGTGCATGGAGAGTTCGTCCTTCACGCCCGCGCGCCGCACGCCGATCTCGACCGTGGTGCCGACCTCGCCGCGGAGCATCCCGATGCAGTCGGAGAGCTTGAGCTTGTTCAGGTCCTTGCCGTCGATCTTCACGATCACGTCGCCGGCCTTGATCCCGGCCTTTTCGGCGGGGCCGTCCTCCGTGACGCCCACGATCTCGAGCAGCCCGTTCCGGGTGGACAGCGTGACCCCGATGCCGCCGAACTGCGCGGAGAAATCCTTCTGCGTCTCCTCGAACGACTGCGGCGTCTCGAAATTGCTGAACCGGTCGAGGTCCTGCATCACCCCGCGCAGCGCCGAACGGAACATGTCGCGGTAGTTCGTCTTGCTCCCGTCCACGTAGTGCGACCGGAGCAGCGACAGCCCGTACAGGAACGTGATCAGTTCCTTGCACGCGTCGTCGTCCAGCCGGATTTCGGCGGGCAGCTGACGCTCGTTCTGCGCGGGAACGTGCGGCGTATCGTCCGCATGCACGAAAAGACCGGCCGTCACGGCCAGCAGGATCAGAATCGTCTGGAATCGTTTCGAAAGTTTCATGAGACAGCCTCGTATCGCGAATAAAATCTTTATCACAATAATCTAACGCCTCATGCCCCGACTTTCAAATCATTTTTCCAAAAAAACAAACTCTTTTTGACCGCACGCGGCGGAAGACGCGCCCGGAGAAGAAAAACCGGGCGGACAAAACGTCAGGAACGCAGGCCGGAAACAAGCGGAAGCGACGACGACAGAAAAAGCCCTTTCCGTGCGGACGCGTTTTTTTTAGAGAGCAGGCAGGAAACAAGGTGAAGCGACGACGGGGAACGCACAAGGACGCGATCTGGAGACATCCCCCTCCCCCTTGCGAAGCGGCGTCGGCTCAGTCGAACATCCTGCGCCTGCCGGAGAACGTCTCGGACACGCCGTCGGCGGGGAAACGCCGCGTAAGACGCCTCGCCAGAATCAGCGCGATCGTCCCGGCCAGCACGTCGGACCCCATCTGCGTGGAGAGAAGCAGCGTCAATGCCGTGTCTTCGTTTCCGGTCAGGCGGAAGAACAGCAGCACCAGCAGCGAGAGCGGCACCAGGAATCCGAGGATGCGCATCACGTTCAGCATCGCCGCGGCCAGCGGACGTCCGCATCCGGTGAAGAAGAAGCCGGAATAGCGGTGGATCTCCAGGAACGCGAATCCCCAGGGCAGGATCCTGAGCGCGAACGTCATCACGGCGCGCATTTCGACCTTGTCCGGGTCCGACAGGAACTTGGCGGCGATCTGCGGCGCGAAGAGGAAGAAGATCACCGACATCGTCATGAGGTAGAAGAGCGCGAAGCGCATGGCGAAACGGCGGCAGCCGTTGATGCGGCTGTACAGGCGCGCGCCGTAGTTCTGCCCGATCATCGGCATCAGGGACACGCCCAGCGACATCGGGAAGAAGAATGCGATCACCTGCACGCGCTGCGCCGCCGTGATCGCGCCGATCACCACGTCGCCGAAATGCGACGTGATCCAGGTCATGATGAACTGACCGACCGGAAGCATCAGCGAGCCGAGGCAAGCCGGGATCGCGAACGAGATGATGCGTTTCCACAGGCTCGCCAGCTTCGCGAACCGGATGGCGCGGAACCGGATCAGATGATGCTTTTTCCAGAGGATGGCCAGCACCGGGGTCGTTCCGATGACCTGCGCCGTCACGGTCGCCCAGGCAGCGCCGACCACGCCCAGCCCGAACCCGACCGTAATGCCGCAGATTTCTTTCTGAAACATATACACCGGGTCGAGGAACGCGTTGGAGGCAAGCCCCAGCACCATCGTCGCGCTCGCCATCTTGGAGTCATTGGCGGTCACCAGCAGGTTGTTCCCGCTCATGCCGAGCGCGGAGGTCACGCATGCCCAGAACCAGATGTCCATGTACGACGTGGCAAGGCGCGTCGCCTCGGGCGAAGCGTGCATGACGTTACGGTATACCAATCGTGTGACGAGCGGGCCGATGACGGCGAACGTCAGGGAAACGAGCGTGATCAGGAACAGGCCCGTGCTCACGAGCTGTTCCGCGCGCCAGCGGCGTTTCCCGCCGAGCGACTGCGCCGTCGTGGTCATCACGCCGGCGGAAAGCCCGTGAAAGAAGCATCCGCAGATCATCACGAGCGGCGCGGTCAGACCGATCGCCGCCATCGGGGCGTCCCCGTCCAGCTGCCCCACGAAATACGCATCGACCAGGTTGTATCCGCTGATCGTGAGCGTACCGGGCAGCATCACCAGCGCCGTGCGCAGCATCGTGCCCGCGATCGGCCCTTTCGTATAGGTCTCGCTGTCGCCCTTCCGGCCGCGGATCAGCCCGATGAGACGCTTGAAAAAAGCCACCGGGCCGGTCTTTTTCGGGGGGACGCCGGATATCTGTTGATTGGATGCCATGATACCTGAAAGAAAAAAGGGAAAGCGATTTGCGGAAAAAAGTGTGAACATATAATATATATGTTTTTTCCCATTTTTCAATTATTTTCCCAAATAATCCACGAAAGAAAACGTGTTTTTTTCCGATGTCCCGCACACCGCGGCGTAAAATGCCCGCTTTCCTGCACACGATTGTTTTCCTCCGTCGCCGGGCTTCCATCCGCCTCCGCGCCATGCGGCATCACCCCACCGGGGTCGCCGCCCTGCCCCGGACAACGAAATGTTCGGACGGAACGTTTCAAAAACACGGTTTGTCACGCGGAATCAGCGTACCCGGTTGCGTTAATCTTACGTTATTTCCGCTTTTTTTCACTTGTCAGCTTGATTTTTTACGGGAAAAAGATTATAGTTTTGCGGTTGCGCACTGCCGCAGACCTGTTCCCCCGTACATTTTAGTTCAGATAACAACATAAAAACATAAAACAGGAGCTTATCCACCCCATGAAAAAGAACAACATCGCGGTCATCCTGATCCTCGCCGTCTCGGCGGTGCTGTTTACGTCCGGCGTCATCCGGAAGATCCAGCACATGACCTCCGGCAAAAACCAGTCCGGAAACATCATCGCCGTCATCCCGAAGGGCACAGCCTCCATGTGGTGGGAAGTCGTCCGCAGCGGCGCGGAACAGGCCGGCAAGGAAGAAGGCTACACCATCAGCTGGAACGGCCCCGAACAGGAAAACGACCGCGAAAAGCAGATCCAGTCGGTCGAAGACGCGCTCACGCACGGCATCAAGGCGCTCGTGCTCGGCCCGAACGACTCCAAGGCGCTCGTCCGCCCGGTCGAAAAGGCCAAGGAATCCGGCATCCCCGTCGTGATCATCGACTCCAGCATCGAAACCGACCAATACGACTCCTTCGCCGCCACGGACAACGTCGCGGGCGGAGCCGACGCCGCGCGCCGTCTCGGGGCCGCCCTGAACGGCCACGGCAAAGTCATCCTCACATGCTTCATCCAGAACTCCGCCTCCACCGACGACCGGGCCAAAGGGTTCAAGGAAACGCTCGCGAAGGAATTCCCCGGCATAGAACTGATCGCCGAACAATACACGCAGGGAACCGTGGAAGACGCCCGCCAGAAAACCGTCGACATGCTCACCAAGCACAGCGACACCGACGGCGTCTTCGCGGTCAACCAGCCCGTCTCCGTCGGCGCGTACAAGGCGCTCCAGACGCAGGGCCTGACCGGAAAAGTCAAATTCGTCGGCTTCGATTCCGACCCCGTCCTCCTCGAAGGCATCGAAAAGGGCGAGGTGGACTCCCTCATCGTCCAGAACCCCTTCGAAATCGGCTACTCCGGCGTGAAGACCGCGGTCGCCCTTCTCCAGGGGAAACAGGTCGAAAAGCTCAAGCCGATCCCCAGCATGATCGTCGACAAGACCAATCTCGACGAAATGAAGGTGAAATTCCCCGCCGCACTCGGCCTCACCTCCGGCAAAACGCAGGCCGACAAGGCCCAGACCGGCAAGACCATCGCCGTCATCCCGAAGGGCACCGCATCCATGTGGTGGGAAGTCGTCCGCAAGGGCGCGGAAAAGGCCGGCGAAGAGGAAGGCTACAAGATCAGCTGGAACGGCCCCGAGCAGGAAAATGACCGCGAAAAGCAGATCCAGTCGGTCGAGGATTCCCTCACCCGCGGCGCGGTCGCGCTCGTGCTCGGTCCGAACGACGCGAAGGCGCTCGTCCGCCCGGTCGAAAAAGCCAAGGAATCCGGCATCCCGGTCGTGATCATCGACTCCAGCCTTGAGACCGACAAATACGACTCCTTCGCCGCCACGGACAACGTCGCGGGCGGAGCCGACGCCGCGCGCCGCCTGGGCGCGGCCCTGAACGGGCACGGCAAAGTCATCCTCACGTGCTTCATCCAGAACTCCGCCTCCACCGACGACCGGGCAAAAGGGTTCAAGGAAACCCTCGCGAAGGAATTCCCCGGCATCGAGCTCGTCGCCGAACAGTACACGCAGGGTACGGTCGAGGACGCCCGCCAGAAGACCGTCGACATGCTCACCAAGCACAACGACATCGACGGCCTCTTCGCCGTGAACCAGCCCACGTCCGTCGGCGCATACAAGGCGCTCCAGAGCCAGAAGCTCACCGGAAAAGTCAAGTTCGTCGGTTTCGACTCCGACCCGGTCCTTCTCGAAGGCATCGAAAAAGGCGAAGTCGATTCCCTCATCGTGCAGGATCCCTACAAGATCGGCTACACAGGCGTCAAGACCGCGGTCGACATCCTCGACGGGAAAAAGGTCGAAAAACTCAAGCCCATCCCCAGCATGATCGTCGACAGGAACAATCTCGAAGAGCAGAAAAAAGAAAACCCGGCCGCATTGGGACTCTGACCTATGGACAACAATTCCACGCAACAAACCTACTCCCTGGCGATGCACGACATCGTCAAGACGTTCGGGCCGGTAACCGCCCTTTCCGGCGTCAGCTTCTCGGCGAGGCCGGGTACCGTACACGCCCTCTGCGGCGAAAACGGCGCGGGCAAATCCACCCTCATGAAAGTCCTCTCCGGCATCCACGCGCCGGACTCCGGCACCATTGAACTTTTCGGCGAAAAAGTCGAGCTCATGAGTCCAAAAGACTCGCTCGACCGCGGCATCTCCATGCTCTACCAGGAGCTCGACCTGGCGGGCGACCTGACCGTCGCGGACAACATCTTCCTTGGACGCGAGATCATGAAGTTCGGACGCATGGACGACAGGGCCATGCGCGAACGCGCCCGCACCATCATAGAGGAAAATAACTTCGACCTCGACCCGGACGCGCTCATCAGTACGCTGTCCACCGGCGACTGCCAGCTCGTCGAGCTGCTGAAGGCGCTGGAACGCAACGCGAAGATCATCGTGATGGACGAACCGACGTCCTCCCTCTCCGAGAAGGAGGCCGACCAGCTCTTCTCCATCGTGAAGGATCTCCGCAAACGCGGCCTCACGATCATCTACATTTCGCACCGCCTGGAGGAGGTCATGGACCTCGCCGACGACATCAGCATCCTGCGCGACGGCGCGGTCGTCTCCTCCGGCCAGCTCTCCGAATACGATGTCCCGCGCATCGTTCACGAGATGGTCGGCCGCGAGCTTTCCGACTTCTATCCGCCGCGCAGCGTCGAGATCGGCGACGTGTGCTTCGAGGCGAAGGGCCTGGCTTCCGACGAAGGCATCGAAGACATCTCGTTCCAGGTCCGCCGCGGCGAAGTCGTCGGCATGGCCGGCCTCGTCGGCGCGGGCCGCACCGAGACCGCCCGCGCGATCTTCGGCCTCCAGCCGCTCACGGCCGGCCAGCTCTTCCTGAACGGGAAGCCGCTCCACATCAAGACGCCCGCGGACGCCATCGCCGGGCGCATCGCCTACCTCCCGGAAGACCGCAAGCGCTGCGGCCTCTGCGTGGGACTGCCCTGCCGGGACAACATCATGCTCCCGAACTACGAGGCCACCGGCATGAAGTGGTTCCTGGACTTCGGAAAGGAACAGCAGCTCATGGACGAGTACGGCGGCAAGGTCAAGCTCAAATGGGCCTCCCCGTACGATGAAGCGTCCTCGCTTTCCGGCGGCAACCAGCAGAAGCTCCTTGTGGCGCGCTGGCTCCTCGCCAACCCGGATTTCATCATCTTCGACGAACCCACGCGCGGCATCGACGTCGGCGCGAAGAAGGAGATCTACACGCTCATCAACGAGCTCGCCGCCGCAGGCAAGGGCATTCTCGTGATCTCCTCCGAGCTCCCCGAACTCTTCGGTATCTGCGACCGTCTGCTCGTCTTCCGCAGAAAACGCCTCGCCGCCCAGCTCGAAACCGCAAAAACCACACAGGAAGAAGTCATGCACTTCGCCGTCTGCTGACATCCAATTAGGAGTATTACCCATATGAACCGCTTCGCAAAACAACTGCTTCCGTTCTGCTCCCTCATCTTCATCATCTCCCTCTGCACGTTCCTGGAGCCGGACAATTTCCTTTCCGCACGCAACCTCGTCAATGTCCTCTGCCGCTCCTCCATCAACGGCATCATGGCCGCCGGCATGACCTATATCATCATCACCGGCGGCATCGACCTCTCGGTCGGTTCCATGCTCGCCATGTGCGGCATGATCGGCGCGGCGTCCATGCTGTACTTCTCCGGCGGCACCTGGGCGGACATCTCGTCCGGCAGCTACATTCACCTGAAACTCGGCGCGATGATCGCCGGCACGCTGGCCTGCGTACTCGCCGGCGCCGTCTGCGGCTTCGCCAACGGGATGCTGATCACGAAACTGAAGCTCGCGCCGTTCATCGTCACGCTCGGCACCATGAGCATCTTCCGCGGCATCTCCTACATCATGAACGCGGGCAAGCCGTTCGCCGTCTCCGACTACAGCTGGCTTGACACCGGACGCGTCGCGGGCATCCCCTCCTCCGTGATCCTGCTCGTCATCGTCATGGTCGCCTTCTGGTTCCTCCTGAAGCACACTCGCTTCGGACGCTACACCTACGCCATCGGCTCCAACGTCCAGACCGCGTTCCACGCCGGCATCAACGTGAACAAGACGATCGTCTGGATCTACACCCTCACCGGCGCGCTCGTCGGACTCGCATCCATGATCACCGTCGCCCGCGCCAGCACCGCCCAGCCCACCGCCGGCATCTCCCTCGAACTTGACATCATCGCCGCCTGCATCATCGGCGGCTGCGCCCCGTCCGGCGGACGCGGCACCATGGTCGGAACCGTCATCGGCACGCTGCTCATCAGCTTCCTGCGCAACGGCCTCACCCTGCTCGACATCTCCACGAACGTCCAGCTCGTCGTAATCGGCCTCATCATCATCGTGGCAGTGACCGCCGACCAGTTCGCGACCCGCAGAAAAGCCACCTAATCCGGAACAAATCAAAAAAACACAGAATCTTTTCCAAGGAGATACACAAAATGATCGTCGTCAATACGGAAACCATTCCGGGCATGAAAATCGTCGAACTCAAGGGCCTGGTCCAGGGCAACACCGTCCGCGCGAAGCACGTGGGCCGGGACATCGCGGCCTCCTTCAAGAACCTGGTGGGCGGCGAGCTCAAAGGCTACACAGAACTGCTCGTGGAATCCCGTCGCGAGGCCGTGGCCCGGATGATCGCCCAGGCGGAGGAGCTTCATGCCAATGCAGTCGTCAACGTCCGCTTCGCCACCAGCAGCATCACCGCGGGCGCCGCGGAACTCTACGCCTACGGCACCGCCGTGATCGCCGTCCCTGAGGACGCCCAGCCGGAGGCCTGAACATGGACTGGGAAAGTATCCTGTCGATCGCCTTCAACTTCGGCGTGCCCCTGCTGCTTCTGATCGCCACCTGGGCGACCCAGCATCAGATCATCCGGGCGCGCAGAAAATTCCTGTCGGAGCAGGAGGCGTATTACCGGGAAAGGATCCCGATGACGAACCTGAAACGGTTCCCCGCCGGGAGCGGCTATTGCGACCCGGCCATGGTAACGGGTTCCGTGGTGATCGCCACCAACTACTTTATCTCCTTCATCTCCTCCTTCAAGCATCTTTTCGGCGGCGAGATGAAAGGCTATACCGGAATGTGTTCCGACGCCCGGCGCATGGCGCTGGTGCGCATGCTTCAGGACGCGGAACAGATGGGTGCGGACGCGGTTTACAACGTGCGTTTCGAAACATCCACCGTCAATGCCGGCGAGAAGAGAAAGAGTTCCGGCGGCGTGGAGCTGATCGCCTACGGGACGGCGGTCAAAAGACTCACTTTATGAAACAGCGGGACAAGCTTTTTTCGGTGGAGGACGAGGTCGCGCTGCACCCGGCTCTGAACCGGGAGCAGGCGCACGCCGAGGATTTGCCCGAAGCACCGGAGAAGGAAAACGATTCCGGGGCATGCTACTACACCTCCACGGCCTTCGAACCGGGCGTGGGAGACGGCGATTCCCCGGAATACCGCGAGCTCCTCGAAATGGAGATGGAACGCTATCCGGCGTCCATTGTCCCGTTCCTTTCCGTTCTGGCCGGCATCGCCGGAGGTTTTTTCGCCGTCCCGGCTGTTCTCCTGGACAGCCTCAGTTCCATGCTCGGGTTCATTCTCGGGATACTCGTCCAGGTCGTCGTGGGGCCGTTCGCCGAGGAGACGCTGAAACAGAGCGGCGCGATCTTCCAGCTGGAGAAGATGCGCGGTTCGATCCGGTATGACTGGCAGTTCTTCCTGTCGGGAGCGCTGGGCGGCGTGGTCTTCAGCGTGCTGGAAAACCTCATCTACCAGTACATTTACCTGAGAAGCCTTTCGCCGGAGAAACTGGCGTCGGTCATGGCGTTCCGCTGGACGATCTGCATGGCGCTGCACATCCTCTGCACCGTGATCTCGTCCATGGGGCTCCGGCGCGTGTGGCGGAAAAGCCAGGAAGAGGAGCGCCCGTTCCGGCTGTCCGACGCCTTCCCGTGGTTCGCCGCCGCGACCGCCGTACACGGGCTTTACAATCTTTCCGTGATGCTGCTGGATCCGTTCGACTGAAACGGCCCGCTTTCGCTTTACGGCCGCCCCGCAGAACAGGTTTTGCCCCGCCGTTTTCCCGGCGCGTCTTTATAAAATTCGTCAATTGTAAAAGTAAACGCAACACTTTTGTTTTTTGAGGATGGTTTTGGACGGGGTGTTGCGTTTAGTCTTACAAAGCGTTGCGTTTAGTCTTACAAACGTTGCATTTACTCTTACAAACAGGGCAGAAGTGTTGCG
>JAGCTY010000082.1 GCA_017963105.1 Lentisphaeria bacterium | reverse complement strand
CCTGTCCGCGAGGCCGCCGCTGACCTGGAGTGTGCCGTTTGCGTTGACGATAGCGCTGCTGACCAGCTGGCCGCCTTTGAGCAGATGCAGCGTGCCGCCGGAGTAGATCACGCCGCCGGACACGATCGTGCCGGAGTGCGCCGTGGCCTCATCCCCCCAAATATTCGCGGAGAAGGTGTTGGACACGAACGTCACGTTCGCGCCGTCGCGCACCGCCACGTAACCGCCGTTTTCCTTGATCGCCGTGCCGGTCGCGCCGGAACTGAAGACCATGCTGCCGTGGTTGTACGCCGTGGTATTGCTCGCCGTTCCTCCGGAGATAATCTTCATGTAGCCGCCGGAATTGACCGTGGTGCTATTTGCCGTGCCGCCGCTGTCAACAAACAGGCTGCCGCCGGAATTGACCGTGGTGCTGGCCGCCGTGCCGCCTTCGACGACCATGTCGCCCAGGTAGCCGATCGTCGTGTTCGTTGCCGTGGCCCCCTTGTAACAGGTGATATCGCCGTTGACGGTGGCGTTCAACGCCGTGCCGCCGGAGTAAACTTCAAGGTGGCCGAAGCTGTCAACCGTCGTGTTTTTCGCGACGCCGCCGGAGGAGACGACAAGTCTGCCGTCGTCTACCGTGTCGTTTTGCGCCACCCCGCCGCTGGAAACCTCCATGCGGCCGCGAAGAGAGGTGCTATTCACCACGCCGCCGTAAGAGACATATAGTTTTCCGCCGGAGGAGACCGTGGTGCTGTTCGCTCTGCCGCCGGAAACGGTCAGGTTACCGCCAGAAGTGACCCAAATGTTGGTCGCGATGCCCCCGGACGAAAGAGTCATGCTGCCGCCGGAGCTGATCGTGGTGCGGAACGCGAAGCCGCTGTTGGAGACGACCATGCTGCCGCCGTTGCAGATCGTGGTGCTGTCCGCCCAGGCGGAGGAGGCCGCCCCGCGAGAAAAGTATGTGATGTTCAGCAGACCGCCGGAAGAGACTCTCGTGATGTACGCCACGCCGCCGTTGTTGGCGGTGATCGAGCCGCCGGAATTGACCGTGTTGCTGATCGCCGTGCCGCCGGAGTAAATGGCGAGTTCGCCTCTCAAGTTTACGACGTTGCGGGTTGCTGTGCCGCCGGAGGAGACATAGGCCACGGCCAACGCGCCGGACTCGACCCCCGTCCCGCCGATCGTGGTGCTGTTCGCCGTGCCGCCGGAGGAGACATGAAGATAGGTCATTCCTTCGATCAGCTTGATGTCGGTTGCCGACCCGCCGTTGTAAATAATGATTTTGCCATGGTCATTGGCCGTGATGCCGCTGGCCATACCCCCGCTGGAAATGAGCATGCTGCCAAGCGCGTTGAGCGTTGTGCTGTTCGCCACGCCGCCGGTATAGATGTGGAGGACTCCGCTGGTGGGCATGACGCTGATGAGGCCGGTGACCGTGGTGCGGGTGGCCGTCGCGCCGGAGGAGACCTTCATCGTGCCGCTGGAGTTTACGACGGTAGAGATGGCTGCCGCTCTGTTGTAGACATCCAGAAGTCCGCCGCTGTTCACCGTGGTGCTGACAACGGACGTTCCCGAATTGTAGACATAGCAGGTCTCGTTGGTGATGGTTAGATTGTACGATGTGCCGCTTGAAATGTTTCTTGCCATTTGAGCTGGTCATCCTTTCATGTTGTGTTGTGTGTTATGTTGATTCGAGTTCAGATTCAGTGGGAGAATGAAGCCCGTGTCCGGGCACGAAAAAGCCTCCGGACGCCGGATAACGGCGCAGGGAGGCGCAGAGGATCGAATGGCGGGGAACGTTTCGCCCGGAAAGAAGTGAGACTTTATAGTTTATAAAGTCTTGCTTGCTTGCTTGCTTGCTTG